>CAMWNY010000254.1 GCA_947175775.1 uncultured Lachnospiraceae bacterium
CCTTCGCATCGCATATTACTCCGGCGCTTCCCTGTTTATTATTAAATTATATGCTCTGCCGTTCAAATCTTGACCCTTGTTATTTATTTTCAGGAAAAGCCGCACTGATTGCCTCGTCGTCAGCCGGCATATCGTTCTTTGACGTAAAACGGTCCAGCAAATCCGGGACCATGTCTATAATTTTATTGACGGTATCCTGATTTTTGATATTAACCAAACGTACCTGTCCGTTTTTAATGACCAGTACCGCGCTTGGGGACATCTTTCCCGTCATACCGCCGGCTCCGCCGCTCTTCTTATCTTGTGACGACGCGCCTGCACCGACGCCAAAGGTAACGTCCACCAGCGGGATAATAATGGTATCGCCAATCTGTGTCGGTTCCCCTACGACTGTCTTTGAAGAGAGGAATGTCTCCATCCCCTTCATCATGGAATTAACCACACCGTTAAAATTGTTTTCAGACATAATCACAAAACCTCCAAAATTCCTTATTCCATTCCAAAGCATTGCCTACAAATCAAGCTGCTTACGAAGCCGCCTGATATTTTTATCTGTCAGAAACAGCCATGCAGTCCATAAAAAGACATATACGCTTATCCTTCCCCGAACCCAAAAACTGCCCTCCGCAATCGTTTGTTCAAACTCCGGCTGAATGTCAATTCTTCCCATATGCAGCGGATAAAACATCCCCCACACGGCAAGCACATTTCCAAGCACGGCAGGGTCCTCAAACCCCAAATGCAGTTTTGCCCCGTATTTTTGCGGACAAACATGTTTCAAAATCCGCAAAAGCTGTTTTTTACAGAGTGCAAATGCCCGTTTTGTGCTTTCCTGCTGTAATAATTCCAAGTAATAATTTATGTTATCCTTAATCTTTCTCATTATAACACAGATTTTCCGAAATGTGAACTTAATTTTTCTGAAAAATCCAAAAAATTTTATAAAAAATTGTTTAATTTTCTGAATAATCGTTATATTGTCTGTATTTTTATCTTCAATTTTATTTTTTCCAATTTCATCCTCTGTCCGATTATCAGCCTGCAGCAGCGGATTTGGCGCACTGCTTTCTTCTTTCTTATTTGGTTCTTCTGTATCAGAATCCGTCTCATCGGCAGCGTTATCCGAAACGGACGCTGCCTGAATCTGCGGTTCTTCTTTTTTTCGTCTGCGGGAAGCGCCCTTTTTTCTTTTATGCTTCCTCAGATTGTCAAAAACCGGAATATAAAACAGCTTTGCCCTTATGTGAAACGGCTGTCCGCTCTGATACCGCACGGTTACGGCAACAATCCCGATGAGCCAGTGCACCTTTGCAGAAACATCCGCACGATTGTCCGTGTAATTTCCGCCTGCTTTATACCGCACCGGTACAAACAGCACAAACAATATGAGCAGTATGATTATTCCAAGTATAACCAAAATACTAATTCCTATTATCTTTAGTATGGTTAATATTACTGATACCATTCAAAACCTCTATTTCTTAAAATCCTGCCAGCCGTTTATTTTAAAAAGAAGCGTTTCACGTCATATCCGCCGGTCGTTTGAAAGACATCTTCCAGGATTTGTGTTACCAGCGACACCGCCTGCCCATAACCGGAAGCAAGTCCCACTATGTATGGCATATTTTCCTTTTTCTTATAATACGTCTGCTTTAACATACCGCTGTGGTATATTTCCAGCAAATCCGTGTTTTTTGCCAGTGCAACCACATAAATTGCAGGCTGCGGACGTCCTGTTCTTAATTTCCACTTAATTTTTTGCTGTTTGTTCCTTATGGAGGGACTCAAATACAGTCCTTTGCAAAAACGCATATCTACCAACTCCCATGCCCATTCGGGCGTGTATAATGTCTGTCGACATTATATCATAAATCTTCGATTTATAATCAACATTCGCCGTTCACAAAATAAACACGAAATAAACAGGTCCACTTTGCTCTCTTGCGCTCATTATATCATACGTTTCCAATTTTTACAAATTGAAAAGAAGGTCACAAGACCTTCTTTCGTAACGAGTGTTATTTTCCACATTATCGCGGCTTTATCCACTGTTTATTTTTCCTGAGATTCAAATATTCCTGATATGCCTGTTCAAGAATCTGCTTCTCATTAGAAAATTTAAGCAAGTGATAGGCTTCATGGTATTTATAATAGCCTGAGTCAACAAAATATTCTTCGCGTTGGGGTTTCGAGTAGTAATTATCTGCCATCATCAGATACCAGTGAACCTCCTTCTCAACGGTATCCTGCGGTACATTAAAGGAATATTCACTTTTTCCGATATATTTCATCACAGACGCCTTGACACCTGTTTCTTCAAAAACCTCCCTCAGTGCAGTCTCTACATGTTTTTCCCCGCTTTCCACGGTTCCTTTCGGAAGAACCCAGCCCTCATACCGATTCTTAAAGTTCTTATACAAAAGGAGTATTTTCCCTCTGAATATAACCACGCCTCCACAACTAATAGCCTCAATCATGGCGTTTCCTCCTAAATGGTGTATGAGCTATCGAATGCTTTCCATAATACTGATAATCTGATCCGTTTCAAAAGGCTTTGTAACGAACTCTGATGCGCCAAGCTTAATTGCATCAAGCATTTTTCCTTTTTGACCTGCTGCTGTTACCATTATGACCTTTGCACCGGGATCATATTCCTTTATTTTAACAAGCGTTTCAATACCATCCATAACAGGCATTGTAATATCCAATGTCACAAAATCAGGATGCATTTCGCAGTATTTATTATAGCCTTCCTGTCCGTCTTCTGCTTCTGCAATTACTTCGTAGCCGTTTTCCGTCAAAATATTTTTCAGCATTGACCTGGAAGTTTTGGAATCATCAATTATCATAACTGTGCTCATATTTCATTCTCCTTATACTAAATAATCCGCTCTTTTTAGATCTATTGATATACTTCGAAAACCGCCCTAAGACTATATCCGTTTGCATGAATCGGAATCACATAAAGCGTTTCATTACTGATAAAAGGTCCCTCCATAGCGTACTCAGGAGAATTCATATCCACAGATATATTTTCATAGCTCATATTTGTGGCAAAAAGACCGCTGACACAATTGATAAACTCTCCTACACTGTCAAGGGCATCTTCCGTGACAGTGGCATAGGTATCTTCCGTAAAATGATTGGCTATAGCAAGCAGCCCTTCGTCAGGGGCGCTTATGTAAAACTTTACATGCATGTCCCCAATAATCATTTGACATGCGTACTTATCCAACTGAATGGAACGTGCAGTATATGCCTTTTCAAGATAAACATCCCTGTCGATAATCCGACGCAGCGTCTGTACTAAAGTTTTTGTAAGTTCCTTAAGCCGGGGAGATTTCAATGGTACAAAAATATTAATGCACTGATCCAAATCATCATGTATAAGCGCACTGATTTGAATATCATTTAACTCCTTTTTCTGTTGGAAATCATCCATTTCATGATTGATATTATCGTATGATATATACCCTTGATCTACAAGCAATTGAACAAATTTCATAAAGTTATTTGACTGATATGCAAGCAGTTCGTCAAGTTTATCATCTGTAATGCATCCTTGATTAACTGCTGCTTCGCCAAAATGCTCAATCTCTTTATCAATATTTGCTAAAAGTTCTTGCACGGCAGCAGATGTCATTGCTTTTGTGATAACTGCAATGACTTCCAATCCTGCCTTAAATTCCTTTTTGACGGGAAGCAGGGTGTTTAATTGATTTTCTGTCATTATTCCCTTTTCAACAAGGTAGTTTCCAAATAAGCGGTTAAGCATATTTTACGGCTCCCTTCTATTTCATACTCTGTAATTTGTTTTCCACAAATATACATCTAATATTACTATACACCCTTTCGCAAAAAATTACAAAGTTTTATTCAAATTTTTTATGCACTTTTTTATTTCAATACCATCATACAAAGATAATTGTACATTTTGTATGCATAATACTTCTTATCATAGGACAGATTGCATAATTATTCGAACTCTTCATAATATCCATCCAAAATCCGTCTTGCCACCGGAACAGCATATTCGCCGCCGGAGCCTGCCCCCTCCATAATCACCGTTATTTGCAGCGGTCTGTCCGTGTCATAGGTAAACCCGGTGAACCACGAATGGGAGTCTGATTTGGATTTATACTCCGCAGAACCTGTCTTGCCTGCCGCACTGTAATTTTCACTTATCAGGCGGCTGCCCGTTCCATCCGTCACGACTGCGCGCATCAGACTCTTTAAATTTTCCGCCTCCTCCGCGCTGATAAGCTGCCCCAACGAGCGCGGCGCAAACGAATCCACAATACCTTTATCTGCATTTTCCACATAATCGATCAAATACGGCTGCATCATTTTCCCGCCGTTTGCAATCATTGCTGTTACCATTGCCAAATGAAGCGGCGTCATCTGTGTCTGCCCCTGCCCGATTACCGTCTGTATCATATCATTATCATTGGTCTCTAACTGCTCCGAAATGCTGCTCTGATTGGACAAAAAATCAACAGGAAGCTTCTGATTAAAGTAAAATGTATCTAACATCTTTTTAAATTGTGATCTATTTAACGAAACTCCAATATTTGCAAAAGAAGCATTGCATGATTTCGCGAAGGAACTCGTATATTCAAGAGTTCCTTGCCGTTTTCCATGATAACTGTTATTCTCGCTGTATCCGCTTTTTAATTTTCTGTTGCAATCAAAATCAT
>CAMWNY010000255.1 GCA_947175775.1 uncultured Lachnospiraceae bacterium
TAATCACCATTCATCAGAACGGAGCGCCAATCGACGTGCCAAAGGACGAGATTGAGTACGCGATTTGGGACAAGGGTAAAACCGCGCTCCACCTGCTTGACAATACCCGTATTGATATTGACGAGAATATCACGACGCTAAAGCAGCTTTTGGAGCCGTATGAGGAGTTTGAACGCGTAAATAAAAACGGCATTGCAAACTTTAAGTTTGTTTCTGCCGTTATGCCGCTTAGTCTGATTATGCAAAGCTATGTCCAACTGCGCATTTCACCGCTGCGGTACCGTGAATTTAAATTTTTAAAAGAAGATATGGATAAATTCAGTTAATGTAACCATTCAGTACCTTCATAGTTACGAGCATCAAGCCATGCAAATCCACTTCGTGGAGGCTTGATGCATGGCATAATTTACACTTTCTCACGCACTTCGCAGCAAGTGCGCAGTGCTGTACTAAACAGATACCAGCTAATACACTCAAAGCGTGACAATGACGCCGCCGTCGTTTGCGTACATACTGCTGATGCCGGCGGTGTCCATAATCACGACTTCCTTGACGTTTAACCGCTCCTCAATATTTTTGCGCACGCTCTCCGCTCCTGAAGGATTATTGCAGTGCGTAATCATCAGACGTCTTGTCTGTGCATCTTTTACATTGCTTACTGCCGCATCGACGAGCTTTGCAAGCGCCTTTTTCATGCCGATACCCTGCCCCAACTGCACAATGCTGCCATTATCCGCACCCATCAGCGGCTTGATGTTGAGCGTTGATGCCACAAACGCCTTTACTTTCGAGAGTCTGCCGTTCTTGCGCAGGGTTTCCAAATTTTCAAGCACAAAATACGTGTTCATTTCCTTGACATACTGCTCGATTTTTTCCGTAATTTCAGCAAAAGAAAGCCCTGCTTCCTCGTACTCCATAATTTTATAGACAATCTGTGTCTCACCGCAGGAGGCAGAACGCGAATCCACCACGTAAATATCCTTTTCCCCGTATGCATCATGATACAGGTTCTTTCCAAGTACCGCGCTGTTATAGCTGCCGCTTAGCTGTGAGGAAAGCGTCACCGCATAAACGTGCTCCGCTTCTGTTCTATATGCCTCTAAATAACGCTCCGGTGACGGGCATGCCGATTTCGGACATGTCGGACACGCCGCAACAACGTCTAAGAATTCTCTTTGATTAAAGGTTTCATCATCGGGCTGTTCGTAACTGTCTCCTACAATCAATGTCAGCGGAACACTCTCAAAACGCGGGTCCGTTTTTAACTTTTCAGGTAATTCACAACAGCTGTCTACTACGATTTTATAACTCATTTGATACCTCGCCATCTATCATTTTACAGCAAACGGCAAATACATTTACGTTTACTATCTTTTTAACCACTTAATCTAGTTTTAATAACTATGTATCATGTTATCATAGATATGTTTGTTTGAAAAGAGTTTTTTAACGTTTTCTTGAAGTTTTTTATAGAAAAATGTATACTGGAAGATATGTATGGAGCATAATCGTATGCATAATACTATTTGTATAAGAGAGGTTTTTTATTTCATGATTTCATTGCAGATAAAAGTTACGAAACAGATAATGAACGCGCTGCTTGCATCAGAATGCTTTGACGCGTTTTTATTGGAGGAAGCGGCGGTTGCCACGTTCAACACTTTCCACATTGACGGGCACATTGTAGAGGATTTCTATACGGCGGACGAGCGTTCTGAGCATCCCTGCGAATTTTCCCTTTGGAGGGATATCCGCCCGTTCTGCTTTCAGCTTATCAAAGGAAAAAAGACACCGGTCTCCTTTAAAGTCGTGCTTCACGCTCCCGACGCACTTGTAGAAAAAATAGCAGCAGACCCCGAATGCGGAGTCGCCGCTAATCTGATACGCGCTCTTGCGCTCAATATCCGTTACGACAACGGGCATGTCGCGTGCGTGACAGGATGCGCTTACAGCACTTTTCTCATAGACAAAAGCGCCGAAAAGCTTTGGGATGCATATGTCCGCCGTATGTTTAGCGGGCTGAATATTGATTATGAGTAACAGTTCAGCCATGCAGAATTGATTGTACAAATTGTACGTGGGAGCTTGCTCACTAAGGGCAATTTGTACAATTAATTCTATAGGGCAGACGCCCGTCATGAAATAAGTCGCTGGCAAATACTAAAGATTATTGGTGAAAATGTACATTCTAGCGACTTATGAATGGCATGGCTGAACGGTTGCAATTTTGAAATACCTTACGCCTTTGTTGTCTTGGATTGAAAAATCAGGCTTGCAAGGTACCCGAAAATCAGCGCCGCACTGCATCCTACGGCTCCGTTTGTAAAGCCGCCCTTAAAAAGTCCTATAAACCCATCCGTATCAACGGCTTCCTTGATTCCCTTCATCAATATATTTCCATACCCCAAAAGCGGAACATTTGCCCCTGCTCCGGCATACTCGGCAAACGGCTCGTAAAATCCGAAAAAACTAATCACTGCCCCCAAACATACCAAAAGCACCATGACGCGCCCCGGCAGCATCTTTGTGCGGTCCAAAAGGATTTGTGCCAGGGCGCAAATCAGACCGCCTACCCAAAATGCATTGATATAATCCATCATAAAAATCCACAACCCTTTCTTTTTAAAAACAGTATGCGGATTTTTTATGATTTTATGCGTTTTGCAATTTCAAAAACAATTTCCCGTATATTTTTCCCTTCGCAGTCAACCGTCATATGAGAATACTGTTCATACAAAGGCACACGTTCATCGTACAGCTCGCGAAGACTTTGGCTCTCCTTAAGCACCACGCCGCGCTCTTCAAAGTTCCCCAGTCTTTCGGAAATGCTCTCATAGGAAAGCCGAAGATAGCAGATTATGGCAAACCCTGACAGATGCCGCATCGCTTCCTCTCTGTAAACTGCGCTTCCGCCCGTGGCAATCACCGCCGCCTTCGGATTCAGCGAAGCATTGACGGCTCCTTCTATATCCAAAAAGCCTTCCAAACCGCGCTCTTCTATAATCTCGTGGAGCTTTTTCTCCTCGCGCTCCTGTATCACTAAGTCGGAATCAATAAACGAAATGCCCAAATTCTTTGCAAGCACCACGCCGATCGTGCTCTTGCCGACTCCGGGCATTCCGATTAGTACAATGCTTTTCTTTCTCAAAGTATCACTCCTACTGTCTTACGCGCCCAAATAAGCGATAACTTCTACCTCACAGAGCACGCCCTTTGGCAAGTCCTTTACCGCAACACAGCTTCTTGCGGGATTCTGTGTAAAATATTTTGCGTACACCTCGTTAAACGCCGCAAAATCCGCAATGTCCGCCAAAAAACAGGTTGTCTTTACTACATTGTCATAAGAAACGCCTGCCGCCTTTAAAATCTCTCCTACATTTTTCATCGACTGCTCCGCCTGCTGCGTGATGCCTTCTGCCTCCACGGTTCCCGTAGCAGGATTAATGGGAATCTGTCCCGATGCGTAAAGAACATCTCCTGCAATAACTGCCTGTGAATACGGTCCGATTGCTGCAGGCGCTTTATCTGTGCTTATTTTTTTCATACTGGTATCTTAGCTCCTTTCGATATATTTATGTCAATCCGGCTTGACTGGCGGCTCGTCAAACTCGACAATCACATAGTAGCCCCGCTCGTTTTCCTTAACCGAGACAACTGTGCCGCTTTGCGATTGCAGTCGTTCATTGAACGGAATGTTTCCGGACATTGCCACTGCCGGATTAATCGTATAATAATAATTGCTTGGCAGAACGCCCTCCGTAACGGTAACAACATCGCCTTCCTTTACCTGTCCCGGACGTTCCATTTTAAAATCCATCTGCCTCATACTGTTCCCCATTTTCTGCCAAACTATGATTGATTGTCTATGGCAGACAAAGGAAGGCGCTTCGCAAAGCGCCTGTCCTCTAAATTGCAATATCAAGCTGTGTCCGCGCTGCTTTTGCGGGCTGCTTTGAGTTAACCATAAACACGTTTCTCGCGCTCTGACGGTAAACTGCCGCGTCACTGATAATCTTGGTAAGGTCTGAAATCCTCTTCGACAGCTGCGCGCAGTCATCCTTCGTGGCAGATACGGCATCGCCGTTTAATCTGTTCAACTCCGTGTTCAGTCTCTGTATCTCGTTGTTAAAATTCAGTCTGTCGGAAATTGAAAAATATCCGTTTATAATCTGACTTGAGAGACCTTCCATCTTTTTGATCATGCCTTCAAGCTCCGCCTCGCTGGAAAATTCACTTTCGTCTCCTTCATTTTCCGCCTGACTTGCCAAAAGCTCGCTGCGCTTCCTTCCTGCTGCCGAAATGGACAACATTACAGACTGCTCTTCGTTTTCCGCATTCTCCTCAAATACGCCGTTATTTCCTCTTAATGCTTCCTGCCTCTCCTGCGCGTCGGAATAAGAATTCTCGATTGCGCTTGCTGCTCTGTTCAAAAGTGCGGTGTTTGTACTTCTTACCTGCATAGGATACTCCTTTCCCTTATATACATGGCTGTGAACTACCCCTTTAACGAATTCCGCCAAAGTCCCTTCGGGTAACCGCACGCAGTTTTGCGCGCTTTGTTCCAGTCAACATAAGAATAATTTTGTTGATTTCTTATGGTAGTTACATATGTAAACTACTCCCCTTGTTATCTCTGTCTCTAATACACATGACCTCGCCCACGCGACTCCTGAGCAGG
>CAMWNY010000256.1 GCA_947175775.1 uncultured Lachnospiraceae bacterium
CTACAAGCTTCATTCTGTCAGCAGGATTGAAGAAATGCATACCTATAAGCGGACGGTCAAGACCTGCTCCCATCTCTGTAATAGAAAGGGAGGATGTATTTGTTGCAAAAATACACTCTGGCTTAACAATTTCCTGTAATTCCTTGAAGGTTGACTTCTTAATTTCCATCTTCTCAGGAGCAACCTCGATAACAAGGTCACAGTCTGTACAGATATCTTTTAATCCTGTCGCAATCTTTGCCGCGATAGCATCTGCCTTCTCCTGTGTAATCTTCTCTTTGCTTACGAGGAAGTTCAGGTTCTTTAAAATCTTAGCCTTTCCGCCGTCTGCGAACTCCTGCTTAATATCGCATAAGCAAACCTCATATCCGTCTGTCATTGCAAATGCCTGTGCAATTCCGGAACCCATTGTTCCTGCGCCGATAATTCCTACTTTCATTGTCAATCCTCCTATTATTATTTTCTCTATTTCTTTTTCTTAAAACTCTCCATAATAAATGCCACTCCTGCTACCGCAATGCAACCGCCGGCTATCTTCATCGTAATATCCGACATTTCCAGCGTCATCACAATAATGCCTACCACGACAAAGAATATTCCTGCGATTATCAATGTTCTTTTCATTTTCTTTTCACCGCCTTTGTAAATTGACAGTTTTATGTGCGTTAGCAGTTTTTGAACGGTTCCTTCACTTTCTCCTTATTTTTATCTAAGAAAAATGCCATACCGTACTTCTGATCCTCTGTTTCAAAGCAGTCGCCGAAAAGCTTCTCCTCAATCACGATTGCCTTGTCCATATCTACGTCAAGTCCCTCGTTGATTGCCTTCTTGCAGTTGCGAACGGCAATCGGCGCATTCTTTGCGATACCGCCTGCCATCTTCTGTGCCTGCGCCATCAGCTCCTCCGCCGGATAAACCGCATTTACAAGACCAATACGGAATGCCTCGTCTGCCTTAATATTTCTTGCCGTGTAAATCATCTGCTTTGCCATGCCTGCGCCCACCAAACGCGCAAGTCTCTGCGTACCGCCAAAGCCCGGTGTGATGCCAAGTCCAACCTCAGGCTGTCCAAATACGGCATTCTCCGCACAAATACGGATGTCACAGCTCATTGCAAGCTCACAGCCGCCGCCAAGTGCAAAGCCGTTTACCGCTGCAATAACCGGAATAGGGAATGTTTCAAGCTTGCGGAACACATCGTTTCCTTTCTTGCCGAACGCCTCGCCCTCTGCCTTTGTAAGCGTGCTCATCTCCCCGATGTCTGCCCCCGCAACGAAACACTTTGCGCCCGCGCCCGTCAAAATCAGGCAGCGTACCGCGTCAAGGTCTACCGCGTCAAGCGTCGCGTCAAGCTCCTCAAGCACCTGTGAATTTAATGCATTTAAAGCCTTCTCGCGGTTGATTGTGATGGTACCAACCGCGCCGTTTACTTCATATAATATAAAATCCATTTTGATAACCTTGCTCCTTTCAACCGAACTCTATCTATTCATACTTCTTAACAACTGTAGAGCAGCCCATGCCGCCGCCGATACAAAGCGTTGCAAGACCTGTCTTTGCGTCCTTTGCTTCCATCTCATGGAGCAGTGTTACCAGGATACGGCAGCCTGACGCTCCTACAGGATGTCCGAGTGCGATTGCGCCGCCGTTCGGGTTAAGCTGCTTATCCACATCAATACCCAAATCTCTTCCTACCGCAATCGACTGTGCCGCAAATGCCTCGTTTGCCTCGATAATATCAAAATCCTCAATCTTCATGCCTGTCTTAGCCAAAACCTTCTTTGTAGATGCCACAGGACCGATACCCATAACCTCAGGTCTTACGCCTGCAAGTGCGCCTGCAACCCACTCAGCCATCGGTGTTACGCCCAACTCTTTTGCCTTCTCCTCGCTCATAACAACGATTGCAGCAGCGCCGTCATTGATACCGGAAGCGTTTCCTGCCGTAACATATTTATCCTTGTTAATCGGACGAAGCTTCGCAAGACCTTCGATTGTAGAGCCTGCTCTTGGTCCCTCGTCAACCTTAAACTCAACTGTCTCTTTCTTTTTCTTAACCATTACCGGTACGATTTCCTTGTCAAATGCGCCTGACTTCTGCGCTGCCTCTGCCTTCTGCTGGCTCTTTAACGCGAACTCGTCAAGCTCTTCTCTTGTAATCTTCCACTCATCGCAGATATTGTCTGCTGTCTGTATCATGTGATAATTGTTGAATGCGTCCCAAAGGGCGTCATTTACCATTGTATCTACCAATGTGCCGTTGTTCATTCTGTAACCGAAACGGGCATTGGGAAGTGCAAACGGAGCCATAGACATGTTTTCCATACCGCCTGCCACTACAACATCCGCGTCACCTGCCAAAATCATCTGTGCAGCCATATTCACACAGTTGAGACCGGAACCGCAAACGACATTGATTGTGACAGCAGGTGTCTCGATGGGAAGTCCTGCCTTAATTGACGACTGACGCGCCACATTCTGTCCCTGTCCTGCCTGAATAACACAGCCCATATACACATGGTCTACCTGCTCAGGAGCAACACCTGCCCTGTTTAATGCCTCCTTAATTACGATAGATCCCAACTCTGCTACGGGTGTCGTGCTAAGCGATCCGCCCATAGTACCAATTGCCGTACGACATGCGCCTGCTAATACGATTTTCTTTGCCATTGTCTCTTTCCTCCATTTTTATAACTGTTGTTTCTTAGTTTAATAAAGTTAAATTGACTTCCGATTGTGTTTGTTATTTTTATCACAATCATTGCTTGTATTCTATCACATTGTTAAAAAAAAAGCAATCCCTAAATGAATATTTCCGATGCCATTCTTTCGTTGTTTCATCACGTATTGCCTCACATCGGTTCGCACTCAGAAAACGCGCAATTTGGTAAAAATCAATCCATATTTCGTTGCCGTTTTCGCGCCGCTCTTCGTCGAAAATCAGTTCGAGTCCCACATGCAGATGCACTGTATCGATGTTGTTGACATTTTCCCTGTCACTGTATCCGGTATGCCCCATATAACCGATGACGTCGCCTGCCGATACGTAAGCGCCTTCCTTTAAGCCCTCTGCATAAGGACGGTTCTGCCGCAGGTGCGCATAATAATAATATCGCTTTTTGTCCAAACTGCGGATACCGATGCGCCAGCCGCCGTAACGGTTCCAGCCAAGCGCTTCCACGTATCCTGATTCACAGGCAATAATCGGCGTTCCGATTAACCCCATCATATCATGTCCCAAGTGCTGCCGCTTATATCCGAACGACCTCGACACGCCAAAATCGTCATAATCGTGATATTCAAATCCCTTTGCAATTGGAGAAAATGCTTTTAACCCGTACTTCTTCTCCATTTTCCCGCTCTCGTTTTCGATTTCATACTCCCCCACCATTCCGCCGAGCACTGCGCTGTATGCTTCATAATAATAGGAAAAGTATTGATACTTTTCGGCAAGGCTTTCTTTTGTTTCTTCCTTGCCGCTTAACAACTGCGCCGCTTCTGCAATATATTCCTGCGACTTCTTTCCAAACTCACCTCCGCCCTTTACGGCAGCATACGCAAGCAGCGTAATCCAGTCGAGATGCGTTTCGCTCTCATAGCTTTCCACGTCCAAAAGGCATGCTTTCTTCATCGCCTCCGCTGATACGTTAAAATCAACCCATTTAATATTGCCGTCACCCGTCTTCGTAACTAAAACGCTCTCATGTGCGCCTTCATATACATAGATGCCCACAGCAAGCATAAACACCGCCATAACAAGACAGGCAAATATTTTGTTTTTCTTGTTTTCCATAACAATCCGCCGTTTTTTGTCTTATCTCTTCAATATATGAACGCAAGGGAAATTAAATACATAAAAAAGAGTGCGCATCCCCCGGAGGGTTTTTAACTTTATAGGACGTAATTTCCTATAAAGTTAAAAAGCGTATGCCTGACATACGCCCTGCATACGCTTTTGTGTATTTCATTTGATTTAAACTTCCGGCTCAATCAATCCGTAAGTATTTCCCTTTCTCTTGTAAACGACATTAACCTCTTCCGTCTCCGCATTGCAGAATACATAGAAGTCATGTCCCAAAAGCTCCATCTGAACACATGCATCTTCCGGATACATCGGTTTAATATCGAACTTCTTGGTGCGGACGATTTTGATTTCGTCCTCGTGCAGCTCGTCCTTCTCAATGAAATCCGTTCTAACGCTTGCCGCTCCCGCCTGCTGCTCCGAGCGGAACTTGTTTTTATATTTCTTTAACTGCCGTTCTATCACTCCCGCCGCAAGGTCAATCGACACGTACATGTCGCTGCTTACCTGCTCCGAACGAATGATATTTCCTTTCATCGGAATTGTGACTTCAATCTTCTGCCGTTCCTTCTCGACACTTAATGTCGCCTGTACCTCCGTTTCAGGCGTAAAATACTTCTCAAGCTTTCCGATTTTGTCTTCAACTGCCGCCTTCAGCCCCGGTGTCACGTCGATGTTCTTACCACTGATAATAAATTTCATTGTGCCCACATCCCTTCCGTTCATACTTAAATAAGCAATTAAAAATCCATGTTTTAATTGTATTTCAATTATAACACAACTGGATATTTTTTCAATATATTTTCCAGTTTATAATATATTTTTTCAATTCTTCCGATT
>CAMWNY010000257.1 GCA_947175775.1 uncultured Lachnospiraceae bacterium
CGCCTTTTATCAAAACTTGCAAAGCAAGTTTTGATAAGTTATATTACAGGAACCGCTTCGCGAACCCTGTAATCGGATGCACGGCGCAAAGAGCGCGCCTTTTATCAAAACTTGCAAAGCAAGTTTTGATAAGTTATATTACAGGAACCGTTTCAAAAACCTTGTAATCAAATTGATAAAGCAAAAAATCTGTCTTAACTATATTATAATTGGTAACTTATGCAGTGTAAAGCCAATTTTGACAGTCTTATTTTTTATATGCGGCGGATTTGACGGCTGATATGAAAATTTATAAGGTTTTCATAAGATTCCCGCAAGGTTCCTGTAAGGTTGACGTGATAGAATGGCAGAAAATGAAAACAAAAACAGGAGGATATGGAAAATGAAAAAAACATTGTTTGCGGGAATTGGAGTGGCTGCTGCTGCGGTGGCTGTGCTGGTTGGTCTTTTGCTGTGGGTTACTTCGGGGGTAGGGAGTGCGTATTATTACACACAGATTGAGAACGCAAAACTGGAGGAGGTCGATTCGCGCGGCGGCGTGATTGATTTTCAGGGCGGAATGCCGTATTCCTATACGCTGACGGCTTATGACGAAAACGGAGGTGAGAAGGAGATGACATTCGGAGCGTCGAGGGAGCTTCGGGAGGGGGCGTTTCTTCGGCTGACGGTTGTGCCTGTCAGAGGCGTAGTGGAATGGAGCGAGGCGGCATATGATGAACTTCCGGCAGCGGTTCAAGGGAACTATGCGCCTGTGGCGGAAGATGCACGAAAACGCACGCAAAAACCAATATATTAGAAAAAGTACAACAAATTTATAAATACCCCTTTACAAATGCAGAAATATTCTTTATAATCTTAACAGATGAAATAGTGGTACAAAAAAGAACTACTAAAATATGGAAAATGAAAATTAGGTAACCAAAGGCGGTTAATGCGTTTTTTGGTTACTTTTTTTATGCAAAGACCGGTGCAAGGCGCGTTAGCGTTTGGTTTAATAGGAGGAAAGTTGAGATGTTTGACGCAAAATTAAATGTTCCCCAAGCGCCCTTATACAGGGCGGAATATGAGCATGACAACTGCGGTATCGGTGCAGTCGTCAATATCAAGGGGAAAAAATCAAGGGAAACAGTAGAAAATGCCTTGCGGATTGTGGAAAATCTGGAGCATAGGGCAGGTAAGGATGCCGAGGGCAAGACGGGTGACGGCGTTGGCATTTTGGTGCAGATTTGTCATGAATTTTTTGATAAAGTGACAAAGCCGCTCGGCATTACGCTTGGCAAAGAGCGCGAGTACGGCGTTGGCATGTTCTTTTTTCCGCAGGACGAGTTAAAGCGCAATCAGGCAAAGAAAATGTTTGAGATTATCGTTGAGAAAGAGGGATTGGAATTTTTGGGCTGGCGCGAGGTGCCCTGTGTGCCGTCGGTTCTCGGACATAAGGCAGTCGAATGTATGCCCTGCATCATGCAGGCATTTGTGAAAAAGCCGGAAACAGTGGAAAAGGGGCTTGCCTTTGACAGAAAGCTATATATTGCAAGGCGCGTGTTTGAGCAGAGCTCGGACAATACCTATGTCGTGTCGCTGAGCAGTAGAACAATTGTTTACAAGGGAATGTTTCTTGTGACACAGCTTCGGACGTTTTTTAAGGATTTGCAGAGCGCGGATTACGTTTCAGCAATTGCAATCGTGCATTCGCGGTTTTCCACAAACACCAATCCAAGTTGGGAGCGGGCGCATCCGAACCGCTTCATTGTACATAATGGTGAGATTAACACGATTCGCGGCAACGTTGATAAGATGATTGCCCGCGAGGAAAACATGGAGTCGGAGTTTTTGAGCCGAGAATTTCACAAGGTCCTTCCTGTTGTCAACGCGCAGGGGTCGGATTCGGCAATGCTTGACAATACGCTGGAGTTTCTTGTGATGAGCGGTATGGAGCTGCCGCTTGCGGTGATGATTACCATTCCCGAGCCGTGGGCAAACAACCGGACAATGTCGCAGGCGAAGAAGGATTTTTATCAATACTATGCGACGATGATGGAGCCGTGGGACGGTCCGGCGTCCATTCTTTTTTCGGACGGGGATATGATGGGCGCGGTGCTTGACAGAAACGGTCTCAGACCGTCGCGGTATTATATCACGTCCAACGATCAGTTAATCCTTTCGTCGGAGGTAGGCGTGCTGCCGATTGACGCGGCAAAGATTGTGAAGAAGGACAGACTGCGTCCCGGAAAAATGCTCCTTGTCGACACGGTAAAGGGTGAGATTATTGATGACGATACGCTAAAGGAGCATTACGCAAAGCGCCGTCCTTACGGGGAGTGGCTTGACTCGAATCTTGTGACGTTAAAGGAGTTGAAAATTCCCAATGTGAGGGTGCCGGAGTTTTCTGATGAGGAACGGCAGCGTATGCAGAAGGCGTTTGGCTATACCTATGAGGAGTTAAAGACAGGCATTCTGCCAATGGCGAAGAACGGCGGTGAGAGCATCGGCGCAATGGGCGTTGATACGCCGATTCCGGTACTTTCAAGAACGCATCATCAGCTTTCGCACTACTTTAAGCAGCAGTTTGCGCAGGTTACCAATCCGCCGATTGATGCAATCCGCGAGGAGGTTGTGACGGCAACAACTGTTTATATCGGAAAGGACGGAAATATCCTTCACGACACGGAGAAGAATTGTAATGTGCTAAAGGTAAATAACCCAATCCTTACAACGACGGACCTTTTAAAGATTAAAAACATGAAGCGGGAGGGCTTTCAGGTAGAGGTTATTCCGATTATTTATTATAAGAACACAAGTTTGGAACGCGCAATTGACCACCTTTATGTTGAGGTGGACCGTGCATACCGCGACGGTGTGAATATCATTATTCTTTCGGACAGGGGCGTGGACGAAAACCATGTGGCAATTCCGTCTCTTTTGGCGGTTTCCGCGATGCAAAAGCACTTGGTGCGCACAAAAAAGAGAACGAGTGTGGCGCTGATTTTGGAATCGGCGGAGCCAAGAGAGGTGCACGATTTTGCGGCGCTGATTGGGTACGGTGCGTGTGCAGTCAATCCGTATCTTGCACAGGAATCCATTAAGGAGCTGATTGACACCGGAATGCTTGACAAGGATTATCATGCGGCGGTGGACGACTATAATGACGCCATTTTGCATGGCATTGTGAAGATTGCGTCGAAGATGGGCATTTCCACAATCCAGTCATATCAGGGCTCGCAGATTTTTGAGGCGGTCGGGATTGATTCGGACGTGATAAATAAATATTTCACAAATACGGTATGCCGGATTGGCGGTATCAGTCTTGCGGAGATTGCAAAAGAGGTGGACGATTTGCATTCGCTTGCGTTTGACCCGCTTGGTCTTGCGACGGATTTGACGCTTGACAGTCCCGGACAGCACAAGTCGAGAGGCGGTGCGGAGGAACATTTATATAATCCTGCGACGATTCATTTGCTGCAGCAGGCGACAAAGCGCGGCGATTATGAGATGTTTAAGCAGTATTCCGCGCTCTTAACCGCAGAGGATTCCAATGCATCCGGCGGGTGCGTGCGCAATATTCGCGGTTTGATTGATTTTAATTATCCGAAGAAGGGCATTTCGATTGACGAGGTGGAGTCGGTGGAGCGTATTGTGAAGCGGTTTAAGACGGGGGCGATGTCGTACGGCTCGATTTCGAAGGAGGCGCATGAGACGCTTGCCATTGCGATGAACATGCTTCACGGAAAGTCCAACTCGGGTGAAGGCGGCGAGGATTTGGAGCGTATGGTCATCGGCGCGGACGGATTAAACCGCTGTTCGGCAATCAAGCAGGTTGCGAGCGGGCGTTTTGGCGTGACGAGCCGTTATTTGGTGAGCGCGCAGGAGATTCAGATTAAGATGGCGCAGGGCGCAAAGCCGGGTGAGGGCGGTCACCTTCCTGCGGGAAAGGTCTACCCTTGGATTGCAAAAACGAGGCATTCAACGCCTGGCGTTGGCTTGATTTCGCCTCCGCCGCATCATGATATTTATTCGATTGAGGATTTGGCGCAGTTGATTTATGATTTGAAAAATTCCAACAAGGACGCGCGGATTAGCGTCAAGCTTGTTTCGGAGGCAGGCGTGGGAACGGTTGCGGCAGGCGTGGCGAAGGCGGGTGCGCAGGTGGTGCTGATTTCGGGGTACGACGGCGGTACGGGCGCGGCGCCAAAGAGTTCTATCCACAATGCGGGACTTCCGTGGGAGCTTGGTCTTGCGGAGACACACCAAACGCTGATACAAAACGGTTTGCGCAACAAGGTGCGCATTGAGACGGACGGCAAGCTGATGACGGGGCGCGATGTGGCGATTGCGGCAATTTTGGGCGCGGAGGAATTTGGCTTTGCGACGGCGCCGCTTGTGACGATGGGCTGTGTGATGATGCGTGTCTGCAACCTTGACACGTGCCCTGTGGGGGTGGCGACGCAGAATCCGGAGCTGAGAAAGCGGTTTCAGGGAAAGCCGGAGTATGTGATGAATTTTATGAAGTTTATTGCACAGGAGCTGCGGGAATATATGGCGCGTCTTGGCGTGAGAACGGTTGATGAGCTGGGTGGGCATACGGATTTGCTAAAGGAGAAGGAGAATCTGCCGAAGGGTAAGCC
>CAMWNY010000258.1 GCA_947175775.1 uncultured Lachnospiraceae bacterium
GCGGGAAGGCATTAATGAAGATGCCGAAAGCCGGGAATTTTACTGTGATGTCATTATGGACGAAGCAGGTAAAATGAATGTTATGGTGAAAAAGCTGTTGGATTTGAATGAACTTGAGTTTGGAAATGATGTGGCAGTAATGGAACGCTTCGATGTTGTTGCGATGGTGGAAAATTTCCTTGCGTCGGCAGAAATTCTGATTGCACAAAGCGGTGTGACATTAAGACATGCACCGCGGGATCCGATTTATGTGTGGGCAGATGAGTTTAAAACAGAAGAAGTTGTCAGGAATTTTTTCAGCAATGCCATAAATCATGCAGCGGGCGATAAGGTGATTGAAATCAAATATGGTTTCATCGAAGGAAACAACGTAAATAAAGTCCGTGTCAGTGTGTTTAATACAGGAGAGCCGATTTCCGAGGAAGCGCTTCCGCATATTTGGGAAAAGTTTTATAAGGCGGATAAGGCGCGTACACGGGAGTACGGCGGAAGCGGAGTAGGATTATCCATCGTAAAGGCAATCATGGAATCCATGAATGAGCCATACGGTGTTATCAATTATACCAATGGCGTAGAGTTCTGGTTTGAGCTTGAAACCAAATAAACGGAGGTGCCGGTTTGAAAAAAATAAAAATTTTAGGGCTTTTAGCCATGTCGGCGGTGATGCTTACGGGATGTGTTGACGCAATGCCTGACATGACAACGGAACAGTCCGACATTGTGGCGGAGTATGCGGCAGGGCTGCTGTTGAAGTATTCCCCCAATTATAATTATCGGCTTGTGAGTGATGAGGAGCTTGCGGCTGCACTTGCACAGGAAAATACAAAAGAGGATGAAACGGCTACGGAGTCTGTCACAGAGACGGAAGAATCGGAAGCAGAACAGGAAACAGGTATACAGCAGGAGGAAACACAGCAAAGCACGGAGAGTGCGTTAGAACAAATCGTGCAGGATGCCGTGGATGTGGATGCAGACCTGGCGGTGGAGCTTGGGCTTGATGCCGGAATGGCATTGCGGTACCAGTCGTTTGAAATATGCGATTCTTATCCGCAGAATGCTTCAGGCTTTAGCGGGACGGATGCGAAGCAGGGCAAAAAGCTTCTTGTACTGCATTTTGACCTTGAAAATGCTTCCGATGAAGTCATAGCGTGCAATTTATATGATGCTTCTTTTAAGCTGCGTGTTCAGATTAACCAGTCTGCTTCCGTGGGAGCGTTGGAGACGCCGATGATGCCGGATGACCTGGTGTCTTTCACCGAAGACGTTGCGGCAGGGGAAACAAAAGATTTGGCGGCAGTGTTCGAAATTGAGGAACTGTCGGACAATGAAATTGAAACATTGACGTTTCAAGTGTTCAGCGCAGACAAATCGGTAAGCGTGAAAGTAAGGTAACTGAGGGCCTTTCAAGGATTTATAGAAAAATTTCATAGAATGTGTCAAAATTTTTCTGAAAATATTTGTAATTACAAACAAGGATATGTTATAATTAGATAAAATTATAAATCCTGCGAAGCAGTGATGATAAATGGACGATTGTCTGGTAGAATGGAGGTTTAATATGGAGACTAAGATTCTCTTGGAAAACGGAACAAACGAATTAGAAGTGCTGGAATTTATCGTGGATGGTAATTCTTACGGCATCAATGTGGCAAAAATAAGAGAAATTATTCAGTATTCGCCGGTGACGCCTGTGCCCAACGCGCATCCGAGCGTGGAAGGTATTTTTATGCCGCGTGATGCTATGATTACGGCAATTGATTTAAGAAATTGCCTGCAGAGAGGGCAATCTCAGCCGGGCGGTTTATTTATTATCACAAGCTTTAACAAGCTTGATATTGCGTTTCATGTAGATTCCGTTGTAGGTATCCACCGTGTATCGTGGGTTGATATTATCAAGCCGGGTGCAACAGTGACAACCGCAGAAGACGGTATATCTACGGGTATTATAAAGATTAACGGAAAGCTTATCATTATTCTTGACTTTGAGAAGATTATTACGGATATTAATCCTGAGACGGGCTTAAAGGTAACGGAGATTGACGCGCTTGGTGTCAGAGAGCCTTCGGAAGTGCCGATTTTGATTGCAGAGGATTCCTCATTGCTTCGAAAGCTGATTGTTGATTCGCTGAAAAAGGCAGGCTATGATAATGTGATTAAGGCGGAGAATGGCGAAGAGGCATGGAAGTACATAAACAAATGCAGAAATGCAGGTAACCTTGAGCAAGAAGTGAAGTTGGTTATTACGGATATTGAGATGCCGTTGATGGATGGGCACCGTTTGACAAAGCTTATTAAATCCGATGACGAAACAAAGTATCTGCCGGTTATTATCTTCTCGTCTCTTGTAAACGAAGAGATGCGCAAGAAGGGCGAGGAGCTTGGTGCGGATGCACAGCTTTCAAAGCCGGAAATCGGAAACCTTGTAAAGGTAATTGATGGACTATTACCAAAATAAAATAAAGCAGAGCCGGGAGATAAAACCCCCGGCTCTTCTATGATAATTAGGAGATGGGATGGAAAAGGCGGAGATTACGGAAAAACAGAGGCTTTTACTGGAAAAGCTTTCGCAGGCACAGGCAGTGCTTGTGGGGATTGGTGAAGAATTTAACGAAGGCTTTGAGGATATTGGTAAGTTTCCGGAGCTGATGTCTGCATTGGAAGAGGTCGACACAAATCCTACCTTGGAATGGACGGTTCCATTTTTGGAGAAGTGTTATCTTACACGGCACAATAAGGGGAAAATTATTGATGCATATGCAGCGCTTTATGAATTGATTAAGGATAAGGATTATTTTATTGTTACGACTTGTATTGACGGGAATATCGGAAAAGTAGATTTTGATAAAGAACGAATTGTTGAGCCGTGCGGCAGTTATGAAACATTACAATGCAGCAAAAAATGTAATGATACACTGATTTCATCTGAGGCGTTTTCGGGGCTTGTGTGCCAGGCAATATCAGATGGTGTAGGTCTTGATTCGCTGGAGCGGCCAGTGTGTCATTTTTGCGGTGCACCAATGGCGTTTAATAATATATTATGTGAAGAGCATTATGTGGAGGAGGGTTATAAGCCGCAGTGGGAAAAATATACGGGTTGGCTGCAGCGTACACTCCATAAAGATTTATGCATTTTGGAGCTTGGAGTTGGGATGAACCTGCCAGGCATCATCAGATGGCCTTTTGAGAAAGCGGCGTTTTATAATCAAAAAGCAAGCCTTTTTAGGGTAAATGAACAGTTGTATCATATGACAAAAGAGTTGGAAAACAAGGGAATCAGCATTGCGATGCATGCGGCTGATTTTTTGAACGGATATAATTTGCAGAAAGGAAAGACGGAGGGATTATCATGAGTACGGAAGAAAATTACTTAGATAATTTACTGAAAACAATAACGGAGCCACCTGAGGAAGCATTGGAAGATGCTGCTGCAGAGGAAACGGCATCAGAGGTCCTGTCTGAAGAAAAAGAAATAGTAGAGGAAGAGAGCGTAATGGACGAATCGAGGGAAGTGGCAGTTGAAAAGATGCCGGAGCCTGTTGCAGAAGAAACAGCAGCGGAAGAGTTGATGAAAGAGGAGCCAAAGACACAGCTGGATATTTCGGATATTGCCGAAGCGTTTGTGGAACCGGAAATATTGGCTGGATCGGATGAATTGGATCTTGGAGAACTGGAGCAGGATGTGGAAATGCCGGAGCTTTTGGAAGTTCCAAAGGAACTGGAAATTGATGATATTGCCCAGGAGCTTGTAATGCCGCAGGATATCGAGACAGAGAATGCATTAGAGTTTCCTGAAGCTGCAGATTTTCCAGCTGCGGAATTTGATGATTCGAAGCTGCTCGAAGCTGAGGAAATATCTGTTGAAGGGCTTGACAATTTGGAACTGTCTGAAATCGGAGAGTTGTCTGTTGATGAATCCGGTGATTTAACGTTACCTGAAACTGAAGAACTGTCAATCGAAGGGCTTGACGATTCGGAGCTGCCCCAAGCTGATGAATTATCCGTTGAAGGGCTTGGCAATTTGGAGTTGTCTGATGTTGAAGCGAGTGATGCAGAATCAAATGTTTTAGAAACGGGAAACGTTGTTCCGATGGAAGAAGCATTGGATCTTGGTGCGGATTTGGATATTAATGACGTTGGAGAAATTGGTGATTTGGATTTGTCCGAAATACCTGACATTGAGCTTACACAGGAAACCTTAAATGATACATTGAATCTTGAGGATGTACCAAATATTGATGGACCTGAGGAAATTTTACGGTCAGAAACGGAGACGGAAATGCCAGAAGAATTAAATCTTGACGAATTAGATTTAGATACACCGGATTTAGATTCATCGGACACAGATGACGATTTGGGAATACTGGATAGCATAGATGAAAAAAGTGACACAACTTTAGGCGTTGACGATGGGCTTGATGATGTGTTAAGTATGCTTGATGATGATGCGGACCTTGCAGAGATTAATGACATTTTAAAAAAATCTGACAGTAATGAGCCGATTCAGGATGAGATGATGGATCTTCTCAATCAGATGGCAGATGATGAGGCGGCGCTTGTGAATGCCGGGG
>CAMWNY010000259.1 GCA_947175775.1 uncultured Lachnospiraceae bacterium
GAACCGCCTGTGCTGCAGTTCCTTTCTTATCGTCTTTGCGGTACTTTACCTCAATAAATACGTTATATTCCCCGTCCTTTACGATTAGATCTATCTCTCCACTGCGGGTTCGGTAATTGTGTTCCAGTATTTTCACACCGCGGCGCTGCAAATAATCTGCCGCCGCCCGCTCGTATTCCATCCCCTTTTTCCTTGTATTCATAGACTCTCCTGCACTATTTTTTGCTGTTTTGATGCGCTGCAACCTTTGCCTTGATTTTATCCATGCCGTCCACAAACACAAGGATTTCCGCCACCACTTCATACAGCTCGGGCGGTATCATATCCCCAATCTGCAATTTAGACAGCGTATCTGCAAGCTTATCATCCTTATGCACCGGAACTTCCGCCTGCTTTGCCTGCTCAATAATTTTCTCCGCAAGCGCACCGCGTCCCATTGCAATCACTTTCGGCGCACTGTCTGACGGATCATACTCAAGCGCCACTGCCTGCTTTATTTTTTTATTTTTGTTCTCAGCCATTATAAGTTCCACTCCTATCCGCAATTATGCCCTTGTGTCAAACGTCTGATAGCCAATCACCGCATTGCCTGCCGCCACTTGCTCTTCCATATGCTCTAGCACAGTCTTATCCTCTTCTTTCTCTAAAATCATGTTTTTGCACCGATAGCCTTTTTTCTCAAGCCGCGCACTCAACTCTCCGATATGGTCCTCGACAAGCGCAATCGAATCCTCATCAAGATAAAATTTCGTTGTAATCTGTCCCTTTTGCGTCTGTAGCGCAATACTCACATCAAGCGAACCAAGATAATCCATATCCAAATGCAGAAACGCGGTCAGCATTCCATCGCCGCGCGCCATATGCTTCTTGTTCGTATAGACATATAAATCCCCGTGCGCCTGCGAATTGCCAAGCTTTAACGGCAGCTGCACATAATTTAACATTTGGTTCATTTGATTGATAAATTCCACATTTTCGGCAATATTACCCATTGCCTTTGCCTGCGGCGCATTCGCCGACTGCGCACTAGACTGCATCGCTTCATTCATCAGCTTCGTCAGCTGACTTGATTCCCGCAGAAGCTTCTGATAGAATTCCTCAACCTTTCCATCCTTAAAAAGCTCCTCCGGCGTAAGCGTCCACTGCTTTTGCAGACCGTCCTTCAACATGCTTTTAAACGGCTCTGAATGGAAAATCTTTGCCTTTTGCTCCGGCGCTAGATTTTTTCCAAACTCCGTGTCAAGTAAAAACTGCTTTATGTCCTTAAACTGTGCTTTGCCGCTGCCCATATACTGTATAATCTTATCCGGCACATTCTCAGACTTCTCCCCTTTTATCAGGTTCAAAAGCTCCTTGAACGATTCGCCCTGTGCGTTCTTTTGTGCGCTGTCTGCACCGGTCGTCTGCGTTTGCCCCTCCTGCACTTTGTCAGGAATCACATACTTGACTTCTCCGGTCAACTGCTTATCAGCTGCTTTATTGAGAAGCGGTTCCCCTTCCTGCTGTAGCTGCTCCTGTATTTTATCGGAAGGAATACCCTGCGCATCTTTTGGCAAATCACCGCGGATAATTTTAACACCCTCCTGCTGCATTGCAACGTTTCCCATATCCGCCGTCTTTTCAGCAGAAGCAGTTCCTGCCTGTTCTGAAGCCTCACCGTTTACGGCACCGGCTGTGGTACCGGCTTCTTCTGCCTGCGTTTTTACCGCCGCGCTCTCCTGCTCATTTTCACTGCCCAAAAGCGTAAGCACCTGTTCCATAAACTTCGCCCCGTTTTGCAGCGCACCTGCAGGAACATTCGAAAACGGCACTCCCTCTCCAAGCAGACTCTCAAACGTCTTTACCAGTTCATCTGCCGCACTCTTTACACCGTCCAAAATCTTGTGCTCTAAATTCTGATAATTCTCCAGCTGCCGTGCATTCTCCTGCGTCACAGGCAGCTGCAATTTATTCAGCTTAATAATATTTGACAAATCAATGTTCGAATTTTGCAGTGCCAGTCGGTTATAGGTCATTAACGTGTTTTTATCAATCGACATACCGTTCTCAATCAGCTTAGCCACAAGCTGCAGATTCTTCTCATTCACCGCCATATTTGCCGCGCGAAGCGCCGCCTCTCCCACACGCAGCATCTGCGAATTGCCGTCGTACACGGGCTTTAACACCACGCGGTTGTCCTTGTTGGACTGTACCTGTAAATTCATCACCTGTCCCAACGCAACCTGCACGTCTCGCGCAAGTTTTGCCGCCAAATACTGACCGTTTGCCAGCTGTATCTGCACATCTTCCCCGTTTACCGAGGTGATTTCTCCCTGAAATGTATCGCCTGTTTTAAGCTGTGTCACATCGACAGTCTGTCCGCCTGCCGCGGACACAGGTCCTGACATGCTTCCTGCATGACCTGCCCCTATATTTCCCGTATAACCACGCGAAAATCCTGATAAATAACTGTCCATAAATATCCCCCATTCTCACATAGCCTGCAAACTTCTGACAGCAAAAAGCTTAAGCATTTTAAATGTCCACAAAGTTCCCGATAAAGCTTTTGCGGTGAATCGGCGACGGTCCGTATTTTTTGAGTGCATCCGTATGCTCTGCCGCGCCGTACCCTTTGTTTTTGGCAAAATGGTACTCCGGATAAAGCTTATCGTACTCAACCATCATCCGGTCCCTTGTGACCTTTGCCACAATGCTCGCTGCCGCAATTGAAATACTCTTTGCGTCTCCCTTGATAATCGGCACCTGCCGGATTGCAACCTCCGGTATCGTCACCGCATCGTTTAATAATAGATCGGGCTTTACCCCCAGCCTGTTTACTGCTTCACGCATTGCTTCATATGTTGCCTGCAAAATATTAATTTCATCAATCCGCTCGTGCGAAATGCAGCCTACGCCTACCGCTACCGCTTCACGCATAATCACCGTGTAAAGCTCCTCACGTTTTTTCGCGCTCAGCTGCTTGGAATCGTTTAAATACAGGATTTTACATTCAGCAGGCAAAATAACAGCCCCCGCAACCACAGGTCCCGCAAGCGGTCCCCGTCCCGCCTCATCTATCCCGCAGATGTAACCGCACGCCGCATATTCGCGCTCATACTGCCGCATAACTTCGATACGCTGCACTTCCTGTTCCAATGCCTCTATGCGCTTTTTTGCCCTTGTGACAAGTGCCTTTACGCCGCTTCTCTCGTCATTTCCATAGCGTTCCACAAAAACAGGCAGCGCACTTTCGTCTGCTGCCATCAATTCGTTTTTAATATCGCTTATTTTTTTCTCCATCGTGCCGCCTTTCCCTTTTACGGTTCTTCTTATTGATGCTTCAGTATGCCAAACTTTGCCAAAGGCCATATTCTGATAAACGCCCTTCCGATAATATCATCTCTGTGAATATTTCCGACGGAAGGGTCCCTGCTGTCAGAACTGTTGTTCCGATTGTCTCCCATAACAAAATACTCGTCGTCACCCAGCACAATCGGTTCCGCCGCAATACCCGGATTTTCAATCACCTCTCTGCCGTAACTTTCCTCTAAAATCTCATCATTAATGTAAATATTTCCCTCATCATCAATTTTTACCGTCTCGCCCGGCATACCGATAATCCGTTTTATGTAATAGGTTTCCTCATCATACTGAAACGGAAATACAATAATATCAAACCGTTCGGGCTGCGTAAACCGATACGATATTTTATCCACCAGCAGGTGATCCTCATTACTTAACGTACTCTCCATGCTGCCCCCGCTCACCTGTGTGCGCTGACCTACATAGGTGACAATCAGATATGCGGCACAAAGCACCAGCAATAGATAAATACTGGTACTTAACACTTCTTTCATAACACTTTTTACTTTACTTTCCTTCTTTTCCCCTGTTTCCATTTTACGGCATCTCCAATGTAATTTTTCCTATTCTACCATTTCTAAAATCATCAACAATCATTGCTGATGATTTCATTATATCAAGTTCTTCTCCTTTTAGAAAGCATTTTTTACTGATACAGACAGATTTTATGACATCATATGCAGACTGTTCATCGTTTATCTCTATTTCATAACGGTTCTCAAGCATTCCTGCATATTCCGCACGCAAAAAATCAATCAGCTCACAGGCAAGCTCATCCAAATGAACAATCTCGTCATTCATGGAACCAATCATCGCAAGCCGAAGACCCACCGACTGGTCGTCAAATTTCGGCCATAAAATCCCCGGTGTGTCCAAAAGCTCAATTCCTTTGTTCAGCCGAATCCACTGCTTTCCCTTTGTTACACCCGGTTTATTGCCTGTCTTTGTACATGCTTTTCCCGCAAAGGAATTGATAAAGGTGGATTTTCCGACATTTGGGATTCCTACCACCATCGCACGCACCGGACGGTTGATAATACCGCGCTTCCTGTCACGCGCAATCTTTTCCTTACACGCCTCCTGAACCACACCGTGAATGGACTTTATGCCTGCGCCTGTCTTCGCATTGATTTCAAGCACATGATATCCCTTGTCCGTAAAATACCCCATCCACATCTTATTTTTCCTGGTATCTGCCAAATCGGACTTATTCAGTAAAATAA
>CAMWNY010000260.1 GCA_947175775.1 uncultured Lachnospiraceae bacterium
TCATACGAGCTGCTAAGGAGTCTCGTTGGCTCGGAGAAGTGTATACGAGACAGGATGCACACGGTTGATTTCGTGTTCCGCGTCCTCAATCTTTGCCCGTCTGATTGGCTCCGGATTGCTGCGCAGAACAAGTACCTTTCCCATTGTAATACCGCTGTAGACAGTCTTTCCAAAATATTTCATACCCGAAACCTTCTCTGCCATATCCTACCTCCCATATAGCTGTCACTTACAGGTTCTCTTTTAAAAATGTCTCCAATGCCGCTGCCGCCGCTTCCTCATCGTCGCCTTCCACCTGCACCGCAATTTCCATGCCCTGCTTTACGCCAAGTCCCATCAGACCAAATACCTTTTTCGCATCCGCTTTTTTTCCGTCCTTTACAACCGACACAGCAGAAGCAAATGTCTTTGCAAGCTTCACCAGCTCGCCCGCGGGACGTGCATGGATACCCTCTTTGTCTGTAATCGTATATGTAAATTCTTTCATCTGAAATAACCCCTTTCCTATTATTACCGTTATTCTTTATCTAAACTATCAAACACCTGTTCTATCTCATTTTTTGTTGCAAGCAGCTCTGAAAACGCGCTCGCGCTCCCTGCGGAAATGCCCATGCGGAATGCATATTCATAATCCTTTTTCTGCGTCCAGCCTGCCAAAAAGCCTGCAACCATAGAATCTCCTGCTCCGACCGCATTAACCAGCGTTCCATTTGGCGCCGCAAGCATATGCACGCCGCCCGTCTCATCTGCCAATACAGCGCCCTCACCTGCCATAGACACCAGCACGTTTTTTGCACCTTTTTCCTGAAGCATTTTCGCGTACGGGACAACCTCATCTCTTGTACGCAATGTAACATTAAAAATCTCGCCCAGCTCATGATTATTTGGTTTAACCAAAAACGGGTGATACTGCAATACATTTAAAAGCAGCTCCTTCGTCGCGTCCACCACAAACAAAATCCCTTTGTCACAAAGACGCTTCATAATATCACTGTAAATGGAATCCGGCAAGGATTTCGGAATGCTGCCTGCTAAGACAAGCGCGTCGCCCGCCCCAAGACGTTCCAGCTTCTCAAATAACGCATTCACAGACTGTTCGTCAATCTTAGGACCCATGCCGTTAATCTCCGTGCCGTCATAATCCTTCAGCTTGACATTAATACGCGAAATCCCGTCCGAAACGCGGATAAAATCCGCAAGCAGTCCCATATTGCGAACTTCCTTTTCAATCTGCTCTCCGGTAAATCCCGCCGTAAAACCTAGCGCCGTATTTTCTACCCCCAAATTCCTTAACACAATGGAAACATTAATTCCCTTACCGCCCGCAAAAATCTGCTCCGCGGTGGTGCGGTTCGTCATTCCCATCTGAAAATCATTCATGGATACAATGTAATCCAAAGACGGATTAAAAGTCACTGTATAAATCATCTTAATAACCATCCTCCCTTCTCAGTCTGCAAATTTTATATTTCACATTATTTTCCTCCAAAATGTTCAAACAGCATATCCTCTGCCTCTTTTGACCAAAGCCCTTTGTTGCGCTTACAGCATTCGTCCAGTTTCTTATAAAACGGGTCTGTTTCTCCCAGCTTTCCAAAATCCTCAATTGCCGTCATCGGCATGTCAAACTGCAAATATGCCAACTTTTTACCGCCCGGAATGTTGGGAAGATTTTTTGTCGTCTCCACAATCGAATCAATACCGCCCACGTGTGTTACCATAACCGCGGAATTAATCAGTCCCGCCGCGGACTTTGCAATCGCTTCCTTCATATCGTCCGTATTTCCGCCCGTCGAACCCATAATCTTCGTTCTCGCGTAGTGACAATTGTAAAGGTTCATATCTGCCGAAAACTGCGTATCGGTAGGACCTGCAAAGAAATTCAGGCAGCCGTCCACCGCAAGAAGCTTATCACCCATTTCCGCAATGCTCTTAACCGGAGCATATACAAATACGTCGCTGTACCCGACACCCTCCGTAATCTCACGAAGCGCCGCTATGGGGTCCTCCATATTCGCCGTATTAACATAGTGCAGCTCGACACCCTTTTCCATTGCCTCCGCTTCCGAAATGACCTCTCTCGCCCTCGCAATCTTCGCGTCGTTAATATCCGTAACGACAATCCGCTTCGGCTTGTTCTCAAACGCAAGACCATAGCTTATCGCACCAAGCCCCATCGGACCACATCCGCCGAGAATTAATATATTGCCACCTGCAAGTGTTCCCATTTTATGCTCATAAGAAAGATGCTCCGTGTGATAATTGCTATGATACCCGCCAATGCAGCAGCTCATCGGCTCGCCGAGAGACGCCTCAAAATAACTGTCCCCGTCATATTCCCAAATACAGCCCTTCTCAATCACATCATTCGGGAAAATGCAGTACGTCGCGGCGCCCCCAAAAAATTCATACGAATATCCCGGCGATTCCATCTGTCCCGGAATGGCAGGCTGCTGCGCAAATTTTTTGCCCTCATGGAACTGGTTCTTCCACTTTGCGCCGACCTTTACAATATCACCCGTAAACTCATGACCGATAATGACAGGGTGCTCCGCCACGTTTTCAGGCACACGCTTATGATCCTTTCCTGCCTGCACCATCTTCCATGTAGACATACAAATACTGTCGCTTATCACCTTTACCAAAATCTCATCATCTTTAATTTCCGGAAGTTCAAATTCCTCTAACCGAATATCGTGCGCAGCATGAAGTCTGACACCTTTTACTTTCATATTTTTTCCTCCACTCAAATTTTCTAATAAACCATTGTTTAATTCAATTGCTCCATAATCCAATCAACATCATTCGTTGTCTTTAATTTCTCCAAAACATCTTCGTCCTCAAGCATTCCGCAGATTTTACTCAGCAAATCCAAATGCTCGTCGCCAATTCCCGCAATACCAAACACAAGCTGCGCCTTCTCGTCTCCAAAATCAACACCATCCGGATATTGCAGCAGCACAATCCCCGTCCTCTTTACGGTATCCTTTGCCTGCAACGTCCCGTGCGGAATTGCCACACCCATTCCCATATAAGTCGTCACCAGCTTTTCCCGCTCCTGCATAGCGTCAATATACGACTCTTCAACATAACCAAGCTTTGCCAAAAGCGCGCCTGCCGTTTGAATTGCTTCCTCCTTTGAAACCGGAGGCAAGTTCAGTTTGACGGCATTTCGTACTAAAATCTGCGCATTGTCCGAATGCTCCGCTTCCTTCGGTGTATCTCCTTGTAACATACTTTCCTGCACCGTTTCCTTTTGCACTGCTGCCTGCTCCTGATTTTGGGTAAGCTGAGCAAACAACGCGTCCAGTGCGGGGTCTGCAAGGAAATTATGAAGCGTTACAAGCTGCGCCTGCGGTACGGACTTTTTCGCGCGCTCCGCCAGTGTAATCTGCACCACCGCAATATCACAGTCCGAAGGAATATTGTCCACCGACGTATTGATAACCGTCAAATCCGGTCGCTGCGCCTTGATACGGTTGCGGAACTTCGTCGCTCCCATCGCGGAAGAACCCATTCCCGCATCACATGCAAACACAATCTTTTTTACATCCTCCGCTTTCGTGATAGCTGTCTTTTCCATATGAAGCCCCTTCGCCTGCGCTTTTCTGTCTGCAACTTCCTCCTGCGCCTCCTCAAGGCTTTTTCCCTTTGACATTCGAATAATCACCGAAGCAATGCCAAATGAAATCGCCGCCGCAATCAGCACACCCATAAGCACCGAAAAAATGCTGTCTCTTGGCGCCATCATCAGATAAGCGATAATCGAGCCGGGCGAAGCAGGTCCGACCAAACCTGAGTTTGTCAGGTTATACCAAAAAATTGCAGCAATATTCCCGACAATCGGCGCAATAATAACAAGCGGGTTCATCAGGATATACGGAAAATAAATCTCGTGAATACCACCAAGCAAGTGAATAATCACGGCTCCCGGCGCAGACTGTTTCGTCTTTTTATCCTCGCAGAAAAACATATACGCAAGCAGCACGCCAAGTCCCGGTCCCGGATTTGCCTCAATCATGTACATAACAGACTTACCTGTCTCTGCCGCCTGCGCGGTCGCAATCGGGGTAAAAATCCCATGATTGATAGCATTATTTAAAAATAAAACCTTTGCCGGTTCAACAAAAATTGCAATCAACGGCAGCATTCCGTACTGTACCAAAATATTGACTCCGGCAGTTAAAACCGCTAAAATCAGATTCATAAACGGACCGATAATCAGATAGCTTATCATTGATAACAGCATACCGATAATGCCGACTGAAAAGTTATTAATCAGCATCTCAAAGCCCGCAGGCATATGCCCCTCCATCGCCTTGTCAAACTGTTTTATACAAAGACCTGAAAGCGGACCAATCATCATTGCCGCCATCAGCATTGTCGTATCCGGGTCACTCATTATCGCGCCGACAACCGCAATTGCCGCAACAATGCCGCCCCGTTCGCCGCCAATCAGTTTCCCGCCTGTCGAAGCAATCAAAATCGGAATTAAATAAACCAAAATTGCCGAAAAAATTGTAGCAAACCCTTCATGCGGAATCC
>CAMWNY010000261.1 GCA_947175775.1 uncultured Lachnospiraceae bacterium
ATATCAAACGAACCAAAAGACATCATGCCTGCACCCGTAGCGCCGCCGCCCATGCCGCCGCCAAAAGACATTGCGCCAGCCGTCTGATTATCCGATGACGCGTCACTGTCCACAAGCGCGCTGATGTCCAAGTCAAACGTCTGCTCCAAGGTGCCGATTTCCACCGCCGCTTCCTCGGTGATACCGACTGTCAGATTTCCGTATTCCACCGTCGTTTCCCTGTACACCACCGAATCTTGCCCGCCGCGGCGCACTGCCAAAACGATGCAGATAATCACGATGCCTGCCGCGGCAGCAGCACCAACGCCAATCAGAAACTTTTTCTTATTTTCCATCTGCCTCTCCTTCACTCACCTGTGTTTTGAGATAATATTGTTCTCCCTCGCCAATGCCTTCCAAAACTTCAACATACTCCCCGTTGTTAAATCCTGTCGTTATGGGCACAAGTGTATAATCCGCTCCCGATTTTACATACAGACTGCTTTTGCCGTTTTCCGTGACCACCGCCTTGCGCAGCACATATGTAACGTCCTGCGCCTCCTGCGTGACAAATTTCACATCTGCCGTCATTCCTCCGTAGAGCTTAGAGGTATCCCCCAATATGGAAATCACGACAGGATAGCTGATTGTGGCTGCGTTCCTGCTTGTAGCGGTCGTGGTGATGGACGCGACAACGCCCTCATAAATCTCGCCTTCATATGCGGACATGCTTAATTCCACCGTATCGCCCACCTTGATGTCTACGACGTCCTCCTGCGACACATCTACCGAAACCGTCATTTCCTCCGCCTTTGCAAATGCAATCAGCGTTCCGGTATTTTTTAGGTAATCGCCTTCCTCGTACCCGATTTCCGTAACGATACCGCTCCCCTCGGCGCAAACCGTTCCGTCGCCCACAAACGCTTCAAACGCATCCAGCTTTTCCTGTGCCTCCTCAAGCGTCCGCTGCGCCTTAGACAAGGCGTTCTCGTAGCCTGTAAGGCTGCTTTGATATTTCACGTCCGCAATGGCGCCACTGACATTGGAAGTCTCTAACTCCTGATTTGCCTTCAAAAGCTCCTTTTCAAGCAGCTGCTGATTGTATGCAATCTCCTCCTCGATTTCATAAATCCGGTCAATGTTATCCTGTATCTGTTGGTTCGTCTCGTCAAACTGCTCAAAAAAACGGTCATAGGAGGACTTGGCTGACTGCAATGCCAGCGCCGCGTCTACCCTGTTTGTGACAAAATCCTCACTGGCGTCTTCCACCGCGTCTATGGCGTCCTCATACGCCTCCATGATGTCCGACTTTTCGTCCAAGTAATCCTCGTCCGTCAAATCGCACTGCATCTTGTAGATGTCCTTTAAAAGCTGTTGTATCTCAAGGCTTTTTGCCGACAGATTGTTGGAAAGCCGTGCAATTGCGGTATCATAGGAGGTCTGTGCCAGTGACGTGTCAAGCAGTGTTTCCGTGCGGGAAAGCTCCGCCTCAAGCACGCCGATTTCGTATTCCGTCTGCGCCGAAGCAAGTGCAAGCTGCGCCTGCGTTTTCTCATAGGTGAGGGCTTTGCGCACGGAGTTGATGCTGTCCTTGGTAAATTGATATACTTTGTCTCCCTTCTGAACCCGCTGTCCGACAACCGCATAAACCTTCTCCACTTTTAAATAGGTTTCCTCTTCCTCCTCGTCATCGTCGTCATCATCGCTTTCGGTTGATACATCAAGGTCATAGACCTGCGACGTAATGCCAAGCTCTACCGTGCCGCTCTCTGTCACGCCGTTTTTCAAGGTGCCCTTCTGCACGGTATACACATCATATTTCCATTGCGGGGCATTGCGCGTGGGCTTGATAAAAAGCGTGTAACACGCAGCCGCAACAACGACTGCTATCACCGCTGACAGAAGCGCCGCCGTTTTTTTAGTTTTCCCTGTCATGCGCTTTTTGGTCTGCTTTTCCTGACCGTCCATGCTCCCCCTCCTTTTTGTTGAATGGTTCACCGTCCCTATTTGCCGCTTCTCCAAATATCACATTTGCCGTCAAATTTGCCTCTAAACCACTGACATCTCCCTGCAGGTTTACAGTCACGGTATAGGTCACCGACGTTCGGCTGCCTGATGCGGATACCGGATTAATCGTTTCGATAATACCGCTATAGCTGCCGTGCTCCTCGAGCAGAACGGTCGCCGTTTCGCCGACAGACAGCTTCGCGATGTCATTTTGGCTTACGGACACGGATACGGATAGCTGCTCGGGATTACTGTAAGCAAATATCATGCTGCCTCCCGCAAGGCTTCTCCCCTCCTGTGCCATCAGCATCAGTACCGTTCCGCCCTCCTGCGTATATAAATATCCGTCTCCCACAAGTTCCTCAAACAGGGCAAGGTTATCGGATGCCTCCTCTTTTTCGTCCTTCAGTCTCTCAAGACTGTCCGCAAGCCCCGTAAGCTGCGTCTGATAATCATTCTGCGCCGTCTGCCCCTTTGCAACGGACAGCTCGTAAGCTGTCTTGGCAGATAACGTTTGTTTCTGATAGGATACATCTGCGTCCGTGTAGTCCTCTCTCGCTATTTCAAGCTGATTGAGCAGTTTTTGAAGGTTTAATTCCGCCGAGGAAATTTCGTCTTCGTATTCCTCAAGTGCAGTTGTATAGGCGGTCTTTGCATCTTCTGTTTCCTGTTCCAAAAGGCTGACAGTCTTTACAATCCATTCCCTGTCCTTTTTGGCATTCAGCTCCTCCTGCCGTGCCGCATCGCCAAATCCCTTCGGTCTTTCACCGCCGTTTGGCGCGGACGGTTTTTGTTCTGTTTCCGGTTCGTCCGTTGTATCGGTTTCTGTCGTTGGTTCTGTTTCCGCAGTATCTTCTGGTTTTGTTGTATCTTCTGGTTTTGTTGTATCTTCTGTTTTTGCAATATCTTCTGTTTTTGCAGTATCTTCTGTCTCCAGTTTCTGTGGTTTTGGTTCTTTGTCGTCCGCATCACCGCCTGCCGAACCGCTCAGCGTCATAAGGGCTGCCGGTTCCATGCTTTCGGCGCTGTTACTTCCGCTGCCACTGTTATTGTCGTTATTCTTATTGTTATTATTATTGTTATTACTGTTGTTTTTCAGTTCGTCATCGGTTACTTCATAGTATTCTTTTCGGTCTATGTATAAATCGTATGCCTCCTCATACGCTTTTTTCAGATTTTCAATGTCATATTCTTCATAAAAAGAGTTATTCTGCACCTTCTCAAGATAATCGTCATATTCCTGCTGTGCCTCGTCATACTCCTTTTTTGCCTGCGCATAATCCGCCTCAAGCTGTGCAAGCGTATCCTCATAAACCTGCTGCGCATACTGCGCTTCCAGCATCGCCGCATCATACTCATATTTTGCCTGTAATTTGCTCTCGCCGTCGGATAAAATACCGCTGCGGTATGCCAGCTCCGCGCTCAGAGCCGCTTCCTCAAGCTCGGTCCTTGCGTCGGCGATGCTTGCATCTGTAAATTTGAGATACTTATCTCCGGCATGAACACTGTCGCCGTTTGACAGATAGACTTCCTCCACATACAGATTGGCGTCCTCCAAAAAATCAATGTCAAACGTGACGGCATTCACACCGACAGACGTCGTTCCGGTTGCCATAACCGCACCCTTATCGCCGCCAAAGCCTGTCGGAGGCGCAAATTCATCCTCCGCTTTCCCTGTGTCTGTTGTTCTTGTGTTGATGTAATTGCCGATGCTGATCATTGCAATGGCTGCTGTCACAGCGATAACTGCCGCAATGCTCAACCTGTTTTTCCATTTCCGCCTTTTTACGAGCGTTTCCGATTGATGTTCCACCGTAGTCCCCCATTTGCCTTAAATAATAAAATTGCCCCGTGCGTCGGTGTGTTTTATCACCTTCGCACAGGGCAAGTATACTGTGATTTCCTAAAATGTACTTAAAATAAGTTGTGTATTTCCTGTGAAAAAAGGGGATGTCGCTTTAACGATGAACTTCTCCCTGAAAATTCATGAAATGGCATATATTTTTGCTTTTTTATATGTGATTTGAAGAAAAACTTTGGATAGTCTTGTCAATTTTCTGTTGTAAATAGGACAGTCCTGTGGTAGTAGTCTGAATGTTATTGTTCATGTTCCTCCTTGTTGGGCAATACGTGCAAACACGCATAAAAAAAGACGCATGCTTTACATTTACTGTTCCATACGCCTTTACACTGTTATTTTGATATTAGACTTTTTACCAGTTATGCTAACTGCATAACCTCGCCTTTCACTTCCTCAATCTCCTCATCAGATAATTCCGGGAAAAATATCTTAATTTCATCTATAGAAATTTTTTCTTTTTGTAACATAAGAATTGCCTTTTCTTTTACCTTATCCTGTGCCGCTTCATAGCGCTCACTCTTGATATATGACTTCATTATCTGTTCTTCATCAAACAAACTCATCATAATCGTCACAACCTCCTTTTCCCTGTCAAGCAAATATTCTCTTAAAACGTTCCTGTCCTTACATATGCGGATTGTTTCCGTAACTGCCTTTTGTGTCATTCC
>CAMWNY010000262.1 GCA_947175775.1 uncultured Lachnospiraceae bacterium
GAAGAGGGATTTTTCCTTCTTCCCTTTTTTTTGCCAATGATAATTATACTCTAAGCGCTTCTTTTACTTAATTTTTACAGGAAACCGTCAGCCTCTTGGCAATATCTTGTAGAAAATCACAAGAAGATTATTTTTTCCGCCGCGTTATCCATACGGCAATTCCCGCCGCCAAAAGTCCAAGCGGTACGAGCACCATAAAAACTGCACGGTAAAGGTACGCCGTCTTTATCGGAACCGTCAGCATCGGCAGCTCATAGCTTTTTACCGGAACGGACACGCGAACCTCATGTCCTGCAATCGTTCCCATAATGTTTGAGAGCATCCGCTTATTGTTTCCTGCAACCGCACTGTCATAATAATCCGTAAACATCTGCGCACTTGTAAAAACATAGAGCGTTCCGGTTCCGCTGTCAAGCTCCTTCTGTGCTTTCACACCAAGGCAGAACGTTCCCTCCAAATCGCCCTCCTCTTTCTCATATGTTGCTACCTGCTGTTTTCCGCTCTTTAAAACCGCCTTATCCGAGGTGGTCAGCAGTTTGGTATACGTCATTCCTTCAACGCCGTTTTCCGGTATGGTCACGCTTTGCGCAAAGGGGGACATTATGTATTGATGCTGTCCCGTCAATCCAAGTGTTTCTTCGGCAGCTTCAATATTGGGCAGCAGGTAAAACGGCGCCTGATAATAATTTGCCGTATCATTTTCCGCCACCATTCCATGCTGCAGCGTCATGCCAAATTCCGCCAAAATACGTTCAAAGTTGGGCTGCTGTTCCTGCACATACTCCGTTGTCAAAAAAACCATTCCACCATTATTTAAGTATGCAATCACCTTATCCGCGTCGTCCGCAGAAAAATCATTTTCCGGTGCATGGATAATAACACATTGTGCATCTTCGGGAATCGCCTCCTGCTCAAGCAGGCTGATTGTTTCATATGCAATGTTTTCCTTTTCAATCGCCGCAAGAAAACCATTATCAAACGTATATTCCCCATGCCCGGCAATAAACTAAATCTTTGGCATGTCATCACTGATGCAATATGAAATCGCGCTTGTAAGCTGCCCCTCGCCGTCATAGCCTGTCACCTTTTGCGAATACGTCGCATAATCCGTCTGTGTTTCATATAAATCATAATAATCGACAATCTTACTGCGTTTATCGGTTTCCACAATCAAACTGTTTTGCGAAAGTTCCTCCGCCGTGTATTTCGCGGCAAAATTAGGGTCCAAAAGCGGATCGACATACGAAACTTTGATATGCTTTGACAACTCTTGATACCGCTCCAGGGTCTGTGCAAGCACACCGTCCGCACTCTCCTGGGCGGCATATACATAAATATTCACGTCCTGCGAAAGCCCTGATACAATCTCCCTTGTCTGCTCCGTTATTCCGTAAAGCTTGTTTGTCGTCACGTCAAGCTGCGTATACTTTGCCGGCAGCGCTCCCGCAAGCAGATTTACGCCCACTGCAAGTGCAAGCGCCGCGGCTGTCGCAATACTGCTGTATGCGCCAAGAGAAAGCGTTTTCACCGACATTGTATAACGACGTTTCTGAACAGACTGCGCCGTCAAAAACAGCATCAGCAGAATCACCGACAAAAAATATATAATTCCTGTAAGGTCAAAGACCGTGGTGAGCCTGCTGTTTCCCGCAGCGTCTGATACAGAGCTAATCATTGTACCATAATGCGTATAAAAGTCAAATGCACCTAAAATCTTTGTCACCATATTTCCGGTCGTAGAAATCAGGCTCTCAATTCCCTGCATCATATAGGTCAAAAACAAGACGATAAACGTCAAAACAGCCGCAATCACCACATTTTCGGTAAGACTGGACAAGAACAGTCCCACAGCAATCGCCGCAAGCCCATACAGCGCAAACGCAAGAATTGCCACAAAATTTTCCGCCATCGGCACCGTACCATAGCTGCTCAAAAAAAACGGCAAAAAGCTAAAGAATAACAGCGGTATCAGAAAAACTGCCGCCATTGCAAAATACTTTCCAAGCACGATTTTCCCTACGGACACGGGCGATGTAATCAGCAGCTGGTCTGTTTTCTGCCTGCGTTCCTCTGCCATAATCCGCATGGAAAGCAGTGGAACCGTAATAAAGAATAAAATTAAAACCGCATCAAAGGAATACGCTATGTAAGGTGTTCCGTATGCAAGGTTATACACGGACGAATACATTGCAAAAAAGCACACTGTAACCGCCATAAATATCCATCCCGTGACAGAATGCATATAAGACTTGAATTCCTTTTTAAAAATTGCCGTCATGTTCCGCCACCTCCGTTTCTGTCTTATCCTCTTCACTTTCTTCTGTTTCGTTTACCCACGGTTCGCTTTCGTTGTCCTTTGGCTGTAACGCTTCCCCTGTAAGCTCCAAAAAAACATCCTCCAACGATTTCTCGGATATGCCAAGCTGCATAATCGGCATATCTGCCGACGCAAGTCTGTAAAACAGCTCCTTTCTGATGTCAGCCTCCGCGCGTGTTCTAATTACGGCGCAGCATTCCTCCTCGTTTTTCCCTTTCTCAATGCGATAACTGTCAATATCCCTGATATTGTTTATAATTTCACAAAGTTTTTCCTGCGTTCCGCACACGCACAGCTCCAGCTGCGTTCCGCCCTTCATCAGCGCCATTAACCCTTGCGGCGTATCGCTCGCCACAAGCTTTCCTTTGGAAATAATCAGAATATGGTCGCACACCGCACTTACCTCCGAGAGGATATGCGAGCTTAACATCACGGTATGATTCTGCGCAAGCTCCTTAATCAATGTTCTGATTTCGATAATCTGCTTCGGGTCGAGTCCCACCATCGGCTCGTCTAAGATAATCACATCCGGATCTCCGACGATTGCCTGCGCAAAGCCGACACGCTGCCTGTAGCCTTTGGAAAGATTTTTGATTAACCTGGCTTTCACATCTGAAATGTTCGTCTGCTCCATAATACATTTAAGCTGCTCCACACGGTCCTGTTTTCTGACCTGTTTGAGCTCCGCCACAAAATTTAAATACTCCCAAACCGTCATATCCGGATAAACCGGCGGCAGCTCCGGCAGATAACCGATACACTTTTTTGCTTTTTTCGGTTCCTTTAGAATATCATATCCGTTTATGCGAACAGAACCGCTTGTCGCCGCAATATAACCGGTCATGATATTCATGGTCGTGGATTTACCCGCGCCATTTGGACCCAAAAAGCCGTAAATCATGCCTTTTTCCACACAAAAAGACAAGTCATTTACGGCTGCATGGTTTCCATATTTTTTTGTTAAATTATTTACTTCAATCAATGTAATGCCTCCTTGATACAGTTTCATATTCTGCCTCTTTCGTCTTTTCAATACGATTTTCCAGTATCTGTATCGTTTACCATTGTATGCATAAAATTTGATTAAAGTATGATGAATTTGTGTTTTTTCTGTGTCCTATTCCTGTTCCGGCGTATTCAGATGTTGTAACAGTTCAGCCTTCGGCTTCCTGTTACAAGCATCAAGCCATGCAAAAACCGCTTCGCGGTTGGCTTGATACATCTCAACCACTATGCTTTCTCACGGACTTCTCAGCGTAGTGCGAAGTCCTGGACTAAACTGTTGCCGGCAGTTCATCAAATCCCGCAAGGTAATTGACAAACTGCTGCGCCGTACGCCCCGAAATACCGCCGTGGCTAAGCTCCCATTTGTTTGCTTCGGCGCGCAGCTCTTCGTCTGACATGGTAATGCCCTGCCTGTGCGCAAGCTGTGTCACGATATTAAAATATTCCTTCTGCGACGGCTTGGAATAGTTAATGGTGACGCCAAAGCGGTTTACCAAAGAAAGCTTCTCCTCCATTGTATCGGACTGGTGCATGCCGTTTTGGACCTTTACGTCGCTTCTGTCATTCCACGTTTCCTTGATTAAATGCCTGCGGTTTGAAGTCGCGTAAATCAGAATATTTTCAGGCTTCGTTTCCACACCGCCCTCAATCACCGCCTTCAAAAACTTGTACTCCGTCTCAAACTCCTCAAACGACAAATCATCCATGTATATAATAAACCTGTAGTTTCTGTTTTTTATCTGCGCAATCACGTTCGACAAATCCTTGAACTGATGCTTGTAAATCTCAATCATGCGCAGCCCCTGCGGATAAAACGCATTGACAATCGCCTTGATACTAGTGGATTTTCCTGTTCCGCTGTCGCCAAACAGCAGAACGTTGTTTGCCTTCCTTCCCTCCACAAATGCCTTTGTATTGTCAATCAGTTTCTTCTTTTGGATTTCATAGCCGATTAAGTCATCCAGCATAACCTTATCCATATTGTTGATTGCCACAAATGAAACATCTGTTTCCTGACTGCTTTCCTTAATGCGAAACGCCTTATTCAGTCCGAACATGCCAACGCCGTAATCCTTATAAAATGTCGTCACGCTGTCAAAAAACTCGTCCTCGTCCGCCGCCATCTCCAACTCGGCGCTCAGCGCAATAATCTTTTCACTGACATTTTTATTGTACATCAGCTCCGGCT
>CAMWNY010000263.1 GCA_947175775.1 uncultured Lachnospiraceae bacterium
CAGTATCCCCCTGCTTTACATAACGTTTCAGTGGCCGGATGCACAGCTGCGTCGTCTCATGCATCCCCGTTCCAAACGCCGTGCCGGGGTCAATATGAAGGATTTTCTTATCTTTATCCTCAGGCTTTACCGCCTCCCACGACGGAATGACAAGCAAATCGTCAATATAAAACTGATGGAAAAACTGCTTCCAGTTGTTAATCCAGTCAATATCCTCCGTTTCCGATACCATTACCGTACCCTCGCCCACATCCATAAAATTGCGCAGAGCGTCGAGTTCCTCATTAATTTTTGCCGTCATTTCCTCTGTGTCCACAGGACTTTCCTCACTGTCCTCCACAAAAAAACTCAAATACGCAATCCCGTCGTCCTCCGGTCCGTCAGGCAGAATATCAACAAACATCTGTTCTTTCTCAAGCGGCGTAAGCGGCACCTTATCCTCAATCTGAGCCCCCTCAAGCCCAATATCATAAAGCGTGCTGATAATAATATCCTCCGCATCCGTAATCGTCTTTACCGTAAACTTTTTCCATTTCATCCGTATTCGTCCTCCCATTTTATCAAAACATACGCAACAAAAAACTTCCGTACAATACAATATCTTAACCAATATCATACCATACGGAAGTTCAAATTGCTATTTAAAAAACCCTTTACGTTTCTTTTCCTTCTTCTCTTTCTCGTCGTTTGGCTCGCTGTTTTCCATATTTTTCACGACCTCCAAACTGTTCCCCGTCTCACTGTCAAACTTGCGCAAAAGTTCCTTTGCCTCGCTCGAAAGCTTCTCCGGTACCTGTACGACAAGCGTCACATAATGGTCGCCGCGCACATCTTTGTTGCGGAGCGACGGAACGCCCTTTCCGCGCAATCTGACACGCGTGTCAGTTTGTGTGCCTGCTTTTACGTCGTATACAACCTTGCCGTCCACCGTATCAATCAGCACCTCGCCGCCAAGCGCAGCCACTGCAAAAGAAACCGGCACCGTCGAGAATATGTTCATATCCTGCCGCTGGAAAATCGGATGTCTGTCAACCACAACCTCTACCAGCAAATCGCCGCGCGGACCACCGTTAACACCCGGTTCGCCCTTATCCCTGATACGCACGCTCTGCCCGTTGTCGATACCTGCAGGAATGGACACCTGTATCTTCTTCCTGCCCGAAATATATCCGCTTCCGCCACAATCAGGACATTTATCCTTTATGGTCTTTCCGGTACCGCCGCAGTCAGGACACGTCTGCGAGTTCTGAATGGTTCCAAACGGCGTCTGACGCCTTGTCACCACCTGACCGCGCCCGCCGCAGCGATGGCACGTCTCAGGTGAAGTGCCTGGTTTTGCACCGCTTCCGTTACAGGTCTTACACGTATCCTTGAGATTTAAGTCAAGCTCTTTTTCTACGCCAAACACAGCTTCCGAAAAAGTAATCCGTACACTGGTGCGCACATTCGCGCCCCGCATCGGTCCATTGCTTGAACGACGGCTGCCGCCTCCGAAAAAGTCTCCAAATATATCACCAAATATGTCAGAAAAATCAGCGCCGCCAAAATCAAAACCGCCAAAGCCGCCGGCGCCGCCGCCTTCAAACGCAGCATGACCAAACTGGTCATACTGGCGTCTCTTTTCAGGATCACTCAGCACCGCATATGCCTCTGATGCCTCTTTAAATTTCTTTTCGGCTTCAGCGTCACCCGGATTCATATCGGGATGATATTTCTTGGCAAGCTGTCTGTATGCTTTTTTAATTGAGGAATCGTCAGCGCCGCGCTCGACGCCTAACACCTCATAGTAATCTCTTTTTTGTTCTGCCATAGTTATAGCCTTTCTTAATTTACAGTATATTATGCTACATAAAGAACGCCTCTCTTTGGCGTACTTTTAAACGAAACTTAGAAAATCTTAGGCATCGTTTTTTGATGCCTTAGATTTTCTTTTCGTTTTTTAAACCTCTCTGTAATCTCCGTCTACAACGTCATCTGCTGCACCCGTGTCTGCCTGTGCGGCGCCGCCCATGTCCGCACCGCCCATGTCAGGACCTGCGCCTTGTGCGCCCTGCATGTTCTCATACATCTTTGTGAAAAGGTTCTGCGCCTTTGACATCAGCGCTTCCTGTTTGCTCTTTAACTCTCCAACCTGATCCTCTGTCATTTCGGCATCCTTTGTGCTCTCAAGGAAAGACTTGATGTCGTTTAAGTCTGCCTCTAACGATGCCTTCTCGTTTGCGTCAATCTTATCGCCTACTTCTGTCAATGCCTTCTCTGTTTGGAATACAAACGAATCCGCATCGTTTCTTGCGTCGATTGCTTCCTTACGCTTCTTATCCTGTGCCTCATACTCCGCAGCTTCTTTGACTGCCTTCTCGATATCCTCGTCGGACATGTTAGAGCCTGCCGTAATTGTGATATGCTGCTCTTTGCCTGTACCCAAATCCTTAGCGGATACGTTTACAATACCGTTTGCATCGATGTCAAACGTTACCTCAATCTGCGGAACGCCGCGTCTTGCAGGCGGAATACCGTCAAGACGGAACTGTCCGAGCGACTTGTTGTCTCTTGCAAACTGACGTTCGCCCTGTACAACGTTAATGTCAACCGCTGTCTGATTGTCTGCCGCCGTTGAGAAGATTTGACTCTTCTTTGTCGGGATAGTTGTATTTCTCTCAATTAACTTCGTCGCAACGCCGCCCATTGTCTCGATTGAAAGAGAAAGCGGTGTAACGTCGAGAAGCAGAATTTCACCTGCGCCTGCATCGCCTGCAAGCTTACCGCCCTGAATAGACGCACCGATTGCCACGCACTCATCCGGGTTGAGGGACTTGCTCGGCTCCTTGCCTGTAAGCTGTCTTACCTTATCCTGTACGGCAGGAATACGTGTTGAACCGCCCACCAAAAGTACCTGACCGATTTCCGATGCCGTGAGACCTGCGTCACGCAATGCGTTCTGTACAGGGATTGCCGTCTTTTCTACCAAATCGTTTGTCAGCTCGTCGAACTTTGCTCTTGTCAGGTTCATGTCGAAATGAAGCGGTCCGTTTGCATTCATGCTGATAAACGGAAGGTTGATGTTTGTCGTTGTTGCGGAAGAAAGCTCTTTTTTCGCCTTTTCTGCCGCTTCCTTTAAACGCTGCATTGCCATCTTGTCGCCGGAAAGGTCTACGCCGTTCTGACCCTTAAACTCGTTTACCATCCAGTCAATCAGCTTATTATCAAAGTCGTCGCCTCCAAGATGTGTGTCTCCGTTTGTCGCAAGCACCTCGATAACGCCGTCGCCGATTTCGATAATGGATACGTCGAATGTACCGCCGCCAAGGTCATATACTAAAATCTTCTGCTCTTTTTCATTGTCAAGACCATAAGCCAAAGCTGCCGCTGTCGGCTCGTTGATAATACGCTTTACGTCAAGACCCGCAATCTTACCTGCGTCCTTTGTCGCCTGACGCTGTGCGTCGTTGAAGTATGCGGGAACCGTGATAACCGCCTCGGAAATCTTCTCTCCCAAATAGCTCTCCGCGTCCGCTTTCAATTTCTGCAAAATCATTGCGGAAATCTGCTGCGGCGAATATTTCTTGTCATCGATTGTCCTGCCATTATCTGTACCCATGTCACGCTTAATTGACGCAATGGTCTTCTCCGCGTTTGTAACCGCCTGACGCTTTGCAGGTTCTCCGACAAGTCTTTCGCCGGTCTTTGTGAATGCCACTACGGAAGGTGTTGTCCTTGCTCCCTCTGTATTTGCGATAACGGTGGGCTTACCGCCCTCCATAACTGCCACGCAGCTATTTGTTGTACCTAAGTCAATACCAATAATCTTTGCCATGATGTTTCTCCTCCTACATATTTGAAATCATTTTAATTTGTTATCGTTATCATAATCTTACTTTTTCGACGCGCGAATTTGTGCCTCTGCACAAATTTGCCGTATGAAGCTTTAGAAATTCTTAGTCTGTGTATTTTGCAGACTTAGAATTTCTCTTCATACTCTATTCCACAACGGCTACCATGCTGTGGCGCACGACGCTGTCGCGGTATGTGTAACCTTTTTGAAGCTCCTGTGCAATAATGCCCGATTCATATTCCTCGCTTGCGACCTGCATTACCGCATTGTGCAGCTCGGGATTAAACTCGCAGCCGACTGCCTCGATTGGCTTTACTTCCAGTTTTTCAAGCTCCGTGATAAGCTGCTTATAGACCATGTTCATGCCCTCGGCAAACGGTTCCTTCATTTCCTCCTCGGAAAGCCCTGCAAGCCCCCGCTCAAAGTTATCTACCACCGGAAGGATTTTTTCAACAACGCTTTTTGCTCCGGTTTCAAACATTGCCGCTTTTTCCTTTTCAGAGCGCTTGCGAAAATTATCGAACTCCGCCATTTGACGTTTTACGCGGTCTTCCAGTTCATCTACTTTTTCCTGAAGCTTGTTAGGCTTTTTTTCTTTTCCCAACAGCGATTTTTTCTTTCCCTTTTTCTCATTCGAATCTGCATCCTGAGCCGTATCCTGCTCTGC
>CAMWNY010000264.1 GCA_947175775.1 uncultured Lachnospiraceae bacterium
GCACGATGGAAAGGAATTGAAATTTATGACAAAGAAGACAAGAAAAGCGATAACCCGAATTGTGGCGGTTTTAATGGCATTTACATTATTGCCGTGTCAGGTTAGCGCGGACATGGCGATGGTAGAAGCAAGGGAAACTTCTGTCAATACAGAGGGGTATGAAGGTGACGAGGCGTTTTCGGAAACGGATGTGGAAGAAGCGACAAGTGTGCAAGATGCTTCTGCGGATACAGAAAATGTGACGGTTACACAGAGTGAGAGTGCGGAGGATACACTTATCGAAGATAAAACAGATACAGAGCAGGATGAGGAAAGTTCTGCGTCTGTGAGTGATGATGAGGCGGAAGAGACAAAGGAAGTTGAGGAGGAGAAGACAGAGAAGGTATCAATTGATGCAGATAATAAGGCATCAATTGGATATGTTCATAATTTTACGGAGAATTTTAGTACAGAGGACAATTTTTTCACTTTTACAGGAAATTTAAATAAAACTGCACAAGCTGAAGTTACGTATACGGATTATACTGGAAATACGATAACATTGACGAAAGTATTCAAATTGGAATCCAGTACAAAAATTACATTTAAGGCAGAAAATTCAGGCTCTTTGATATTAATCACAGAAGCAAATCAAAAAACAAAGGTAAATGGCAATGACTATATTTCTGATGGAAATGGAGTTAATACAATAGAACTTCCAGCGAATGATTATACAATTACAAAGAGTGGAGCTAGAAATTTGTATTATATTGCCTTTTTAACAGAAGCCGCAGATTCAAAGGAACAGGCAGCCGCTCCTACAGCAACCCCATCTGGTGGAGAGATTAAAATAGGAGAGAAAATTGAACTGTCCTGTGATACATCGGATGTCGCAATTTATTATACAACAGACGGAAGCAATCCCAAAACAAGCGATTCTAAAGACATATATAACAAGGATAGTGGGATTGAAATAATCCCTACTATGGTCACTGAAGATAACCAAATTATTATTACGGCATATGCAGTAGGCGATAACTATGCTCCCAGTAACCTTATGACCTGTACATACACGGCACTGAAAGGTGACAATCAATTAGATGAGCCAACAGCAGAACCGGATGACAGCGAGGCAGTGATAAGAGGAACAGAAATTACGTTAAAAAGCAATGACGAAAGTGCCTCAATTTATTATACATTTGATGAAGCATTGCAATTGACAAAAGAAAACGGAACGCTTTTTGATAAGAATGCCCCAATCGTCATTAATGAGGAAACGAAAATCAAAGCGATTGCAGTAGCAGAGGGTAAAATAGACAGTTCGCCTGCTGTTTTTGCATATACAATTAAAACACCGACAATTGCAGTTGAAGAACGTTCGAAGAATATCATCGGCAGCGTAAAAATGAAAGGCGATGTCATCTTTAGAAATGAGAGCAAGATCGAAGTGTTTGATGTCAAATTAAGCGGGCAGGAGGCTTTGGTTTCTCATGAAATTACGGAAAAAGCAGAAAGCATCAAGAAAGAAGGCGGAGAAATTCTTTCTTATGAGTTGTCTCTGATTAATGAAGAAAACACAGGTGACCAGGTTTCTATTTCTGAAGGCACACTGGATATCAAAATGCTTTATGCGATTGCATCTTCAAAGGCAGGCAGAAAAAATGAAATTACGGTTTTGCAGGGGACAAAAGAGATTGCAAAAATAAGAAAAGACGTAGACGGAATGTTCTTTAACATAGACAGTGTTGAGGATCCCTTTACGTTCATTATCAATCCCGTACCTGTTGAAGAAGAGGATGAGATGGCGCCTAAGACCTATATATTGGATCCGGAGGATTTTGAACTAACAGGTGATTTGGAAACTGACACAAAATATGGTACAGAGGACTACTTTACAGTTGCAGTTACTTCTACCAAAAAAGCGGCAATTGCTGAAATCAGTTCTGTAACGACAGGATCAGATGATAATAAAGTAAACTGCTATGATAATCTGACTTGGTCGGATGAAGTCATGGAAGCAATCGGAGGCGGACGGACACAATGCCTTCGTATAACGGGTGGATCTTTAGGTCCTGATAAAAATGACAATAATAAACCTTCAAACTGCGTTAGAATCACAACAACGACTTCGAACGCGAGAGTTGTTGTGTATTTTAGCCCGAAAGATACAACTTCAAGAAAAATTAAAGTTGCAAAAGATAACGCAGGCAAAATCGGGGACAGTGTGGGAACATATCCTGGTAGTGGCGTAACCTGTAAAAATATAGGGACAGCGAAATTCACTTTGTCACAAGCAGGTACTTATTACATCGGATTTGACGGTGACGGCGGAATTATTCCTTACATGGAAGTAACCGAAACCCCCGAAGTTCCGGTAATCGACATGCCCACGGCAGACCCGGTTTCAGGAACAACGCTCAACAGAAAAAGTGAGATTACACTAAAGACAGAAGTGGACGAGGCTGACATCTACTATACAACCAACGGTGATGATCCTGTCAATAAGGAAGACTCTGTTCATAAAAAATACACAGCCCCGCTTGCGGCTGCTGACCTTGCGTCCAATGATAATAAAATAACAATCAAAGCAATTTCGGTAACAAAATCAGGCAAAAGTGAAGTTGCCACATTTGAATATGATTACGACCCGACAGCTGTTGCAACTGCAATTGACGAGGACTCAAAAGCAATCATCAGAGCAGTTGAAACAGTAGGAAATGTGAGTGAAGTGACAAGGGGTGGGCAGTCCTTGCAAATCACAGACATCACGGTAAAAGCACAGGAGCTTGAAGATACGGCGGTTGACAATGACATCAAAACTGCGGCAGAAGCGCTTGTTACGGATACGGACAAGAGCAATATTAAATATTACAATATATCCCTGATTTTGAATGACGAAACGGAAATATCAGCTGACACGGTTACATTTAAAGAGAATGCTGCACTCAAAATAAAAATGCTGTATTCTAATTTCCAAATAGATGCATTAGGAGACGTAACGGAAGAAAATGAGATTTTTGTGCTCCACAATGCAGACCGGATTGAGGCAGAAAAAATAACGCTGGAAACTGTAACCACACAGAATACTGAGGACGCAGGAATTTGGTTTGAGGCAGACAGCTTCAGTCCGTATACTGTAATTGTGAATCCGGCTCTTCCAAAGGAATTAGGCATGGTTAAAGTCAGTAAGTTTACAGGCTATGAGGAAGGCGTATATGCAGAGTGGGAAGCATATAAAGACGCAGACGGATATAAGGCTTATGTAGCAGCAAAAGAAGATGGAGAATTTCAAAGAATCGACAATGAATTAATTCGTGAATATGAAAATCATTGGAGAGTAGATACTGTCGGGCTTACATCAGGAAGCAGCTATTATTTAAAGATTGAGGCTGTTAAGGTAAAGACAGAAGGTGACGACGAGAATGTGCAGGTGCTTGCAGATAAAGTAGTAGGTCCGATGACGGTGACGAACTATGACCGTTCCGGTTTTGCATTTTCTAGCGAGTCACCGTTCAAATCCGGTTCCGGCGCTTATAAGGACAATGGAGAATTGAAGGACGGCGCACAGGTTATCTATGTGACAAAAAATACTGCAAAAACCTGTAAAGCGATGATTCATACGGCAGGAGCAAGTAAACCCGCAGTGGAAGTTACCGGTCTTCAGGCTATTTTGGACGCAAAGCAGAAGAAGGGTACGGAAAATGACATTATTGATATTCGGATTATTGGTCGTGTCGCAAAAGATGATTTGGATTATATTTCTTCCAGTGCAGAGGGTCTTCAGGTTAAAGGCGCTGCGAAATACAATGAAATGAATATTACCATCGAAGGAATTGGAGAGGATGCGGTTGTTCATGGATTTGGATTCTTAATCCGTTACTGCGGTAATGTGGAGCTTAGAAACTTTGCGATTATGGCGTTTATGGATGACGGCGTTTCCCTTGATACGGGAAACTGCAATATTTGGGTACATGACTTGGATATTTTTTATGGCGCAACAGGCGGGGACAGCGATCAGGCAAAGGGCGACGGATCCGTTGACGTGAAGGGCAAATCTACTTATGTTACGATATCTTATAACCATTTTTGGGATTCGGGTAAATGCTCCCTTTGCGGAATGGGTGATACCGAGGAATTTATGGTAACATATCACCACAATTGGTTTGACCACTCGGATTCGCGTCACCCTCGTATCCGTGTCGGTTCAATCCATGTATACAATAATTATTTTGACGGTAATTCAAAATATGGCGTCGGTGTGACAAAGGGAAGCTCCGCTTTTGTGGAAGCAAATTATTTTAGAAACTGTAAATACCCAATGCTGATTTCACAGCAGGGAAGTGACTTGTCCGGTGACGGTAAAGGTACCTTTTCGGGAGAGCCGGGCGGCATGATTAAGGCATATGCGAACAAGATTGAGGGCGAACAGCGTCTTGTATATGCAAACAAGGCAAACGGTTCAATGCCTGCAAATGCTACAGAGTTTGACGCATATCTTGCAG
>CAMWNY010000265.1 GCA_947175775.1 uncultured Lachnospiraceae bacterium
CCCTCCGCCCCTCCCGAGATCTACACACCCAGTCTCGTCGCCACCGCCCGCCGTCTACACCCCACACGCCGCCACACTTCCGCCCGGCCGGACACTGACAATGCTTCCGAGCATGCCACGTCGACTCTGATGGCTGGAATTGATGAGCAAATTGCGAAGGATTAAGGGGGGAGAGGGATTATATGGTAGATATTGGTAAACTAATGGAAATGAACAAACTGTTTTCTTACTGTCTGTATTCGTTTGGAGTGCTTATGGCAACCAAGACCATTTGGGGATTTATTGACAATGCTTTGACGAAAGAGGTTCATACAAACAGAGTATATTCTGTTTTTAGATGAATTATTGGAAGCGATGTACGATAATATTGAGGACAATTAGGAGAAAATGAAGTTTGACCGATGCGGTCAAAAAACTGCTGCCATATGTTGCGAAAACATTGGCAGCAGTTTTAGCATTCTACAGTCACATATCAAAATCAAAACTTGAAAAATCAATTGACAAATCATCATAAATCCCCGCGTTCACGGTTTCATGGAAGGAATACGCATTTAATATAAATGTTTCCGCTTCCATGTTGTAAACATAAATGTTCTTGTTTTGCGGATCAACAATCCAGTATTCACGAACGCCGGCATCATGGTACAAACCAAGCTTGGTGATGTAGTCGTGACTGGGATTAGACGGTGATACAATTTCGATAATCCAGTCAGGCGCGCCGCTGCAGCCCTTGGCAGTAAGCTTCTTGGGGTCACAGATAACAGATATATCAGGCTCTACGATATTTGTCCTGTCATTAAACAGTTTTACGGCAAACGGAGCAGGATAAACGCGGCAGGAACCGCCTTTTGCCTTGATATAATTTGCAATTGCAACATACATCGCACCTAATAATTCCTGATGTACACGGCTAGGGGAGGACATATTGTAAAACTGTCCGTCAATCAATTCTGCCCTGACATCTTTCGGAAGATTGTAATAATCTTCTTCCGTATAGCCTTTTTCTTGTGGTAATGCCATATAAACACGTCCTTTCTTTGCAACAGTCATTTGTTTCACTTTATCCCATTTTTAATTTTTATTTAAATCATCTATACCTCTACCATACCACAAATTCAGGAAAATAAACAGTGCAAAAACGATATTTCAATGTTTTTGGCATGTCCAATCGGTAAATACTGTCAAAAACTTTGTTAAAAAAATAATTATATTGTGGAATATCGACAATTATAGTATCATTTTATCAGGTATGTGATTAAGTAAAAATGATAGGAGGTTATTCATGTACAAAAAAAGTGTATTGCACAAAAACGAAATGAACGAAAAAACGACAAAGTTCTTAGATAAATTTGTCAAGCGCGTGAAAGCGTATCCTCCCGGGGTGTGTCCGATTGCGGTGCAGCTTTCCTTTTTGCAGAGTTCAAGAAGTCAGACCTGCGGCAAATGTGTGCCATGCCGGGATGGCTTGGAGCAGGTGGAAAACATGATGCGTGCCATTCTTGACGGAAAGGCGGACATGGATACCTTCGAAAATATGGTAGAGCTTGCCAAAATGATACAGGATACGGCAGACTGCGCGATTGGCTATGAGGCGGCGAATATCGTGTTACAGAGCGTGGAGCTGTTCCACGACGAGTACATGAGCCACATTAGGGACCACCGCTGTAAGGAAGACATCGGGCAGAAGGTGCCGTGTATTTCCTATTGTCCCGCGAACGTTGACATTCCGGGATACATCGCGTTAATCGGTGAGGAGCGTTATGCGGATGCAATCAATTTAATCAGAAGGGACAATCCGTTCCCGACGGCGTGCGCGTTTATCTGCGAGCACCCGTGCGAGGAGAAGTGCCGGCGCGATTTGCTGGACAGCCCTGTCAATATCCGCGGATTGAAAAAGTTTGCCGTTGACCAAATCGCGGTTGACAAGGTGAAGGTTCCTGAGTGCAATGTTACTACAGGCAAGAGGGTTGCAGTTGTCGGCGGCGGACCGTCGGGACTGACGACGGCTTACTTCCTTTCTTTGATGGGGCATAAGGTTGTCGTGTATGAGGAGCGCGAGGCGCTTGGCGGCATGCTGCGATACGGCATTCCGAATTACCGTCTGCCAAAGGACAGGCTGGACGAGGACATCAACGGAATTTTAGCAACCGGAAATATAGAGGTGAAATATAATGTTGCCGTTGGAACAGATGTTTCGATGGAGCAGCTTTTGGATGAATTTCATGCAGTTTACATAGCGATTGGCGCACAGGTTGGAAAGAGCGTTAAGGTTGACGGCGTGAACAGCAACGGCGTTTACTCTGCCGTAGATATGCTTGGAGAAATCGGACGCGGGAATATTCCGGATTATACGGGAAAACGTGTTGTGGTAGTCGGCGGCGGAAACGTGGCGATGGACTGCGCGCGTTCTGCAATCCGCTGCAATGCAAAGGAAGTGACGGTGATTTACCGCAGAAGGCAGATTGATATGACGGCGCTGCCTTCGGAAATTCAGGGTGCGATTGAGGAGGGCGTTGAGCTTTTGACGCTGAATGCACCCGTTCGCATTACACCGGACGAGAACGGAAACGTCAAGGGCTTTGTATGCCAGCCGCAGATTATCAGCAAGTATGACCGACAGGGTAAGCCCGGCGTTACGGTGGCAAACAAAGAGGAAATCGAAGTGCCGTGCGAGATTGTTCTGATGGCAATCGGACAGGATATTGTATCACAGCCGTTTGAAAAGTACGGTGTGAATCCAAAGAGAAAAACCTTTGAAACGCATCAGGATACAAGAGTAAAGGGATATGAAAAAGTATTTGCAGGCGGTGACTGCGTGTTTGGACCTGCAACGGTGATTAAAGCGATTGGGGCCGGAAAGATTGCCGCGCTCAACATTGACGAATATCTCGGGTATCATCATAAATACCTTGAGGATATCCACATTCCCGAACCGCGTGAAAATGACAGAACCCACTATGGGCGTGTTCATCTGACGGACCGCTCGGCGCGGGAGAGAAAGCATAATTTTGAACCCGTAGAGAACGGCATGTCTTATGATGAGGCAATGCAGGAGTGTCATAAGTGTTTGCGGTGCGACCACTTTGGTTGCGGTGTCGTGGAAGGAGGCAGAGTATAGTGTGAAATATAAAATTTCACCATCCTGATTTGTACGCCTGCTGAAGCAGGCAGATGGGAGTTGGTGTGAAATTAAAATTTCACACGGCAGATTTGTGTTTAGGGCATAAATTTGCAGGCTGTTTAAGAATGGAGGATTATGATGATTAAAATCACAATAGACGGTATCGAGCTTTCGGTTGCAAAAAATCAGACGGTTTTGGAGGCGGCAAGGGAAGCTGGCATTGAAATTCCCACACTTTGCTATTTAAAAGATGTGAATGAAATCGGCGCATGTAAAATGTGTGTTGTGGAAGTGGAGGGCAGGGACCATCTTGTGACCTCGTGTACGACAAAGGTTCAGGACGGCATGGTTGTGACGACCAATTCCGAGCGTGTCATAAAGAGCCGGAAACAGGTTTTGAATATGATTTTGGCGAATCACGATGTGCGCTGCTTTTCATGTAGCAAGTCGGGCGAGTGTACGCTCCGGGAGCTTTCCAATGAGTATGGCATTGAAGAATCGTGCTATAAAGGAAGTTTTGCGCGCTATGAGGTGAAGAAGGAAAATCCGTTTCTTACTTATTATCCGGAGCTTTGCATTAACTGTCAGCGCTGCGTGAGCACCTGCAACAAGGTGACGGGAAACGGTACGCTGCACAATGAAAAAATCGGTACAAGGACGCTGATTGACGCGCCGTTTGGACCGGATTGGAAGACGAGTACCTGCGAATCGTGCGGAAACTGCGCGAATGTATGTCCGACGGGTGCGCTTGTGGCAAAGAACAGAAAGCATTATCAGGCTGGTTCGGTAAAACAGGTGCTGACGACGTGTCCGCACTGCGCGACGGGCTGCCAGTATTATCTGATTGTAAAGGATAACAAAATTGTTGACGTGAAGCCGGCGGACGGTCCGTCAAACAAAAATCTGCTCTGTGTAAAAGGACGTTTTGGTTCGTTCAACTTTGTGCATTCACCGGAGCGGTTGAAGTATCCTTTGATTAAAAATAAAGAGACGGGCGAGTTTGAGCGCGCAACATGGGACGAGGCGCTTGACCTGATTGCGTCAAAGTTTAATGAGATTAAAAAACAGTACGGTCCCGATGCGCTTGCAGGTTTTGCCTGCTCACGTTCTCCGAATGAGGACTGCTATATGCTGCAGAAGATGGTGCGCTGCGCGTTCGGTACCAACAATGTGGACAACTGCGCGCGTGTCTGCCATTCGGCGACGGTTGCGGGACTTGCGATGACGCTTGGCTCGGGTGCGATGACCAATCCGATTGCGGATATTACAAATGATGTGGACGCGATTATGTTAGTTGGTTCTAACCCGGAGGAGGCACACCCTGTAATCGGTATGCAAATCCGTCAGGCGGTGGAGCGC
>CAMWNY010000266.1 GCA_947175775.1 uncultured Lachnospiraceae bacterium
CTTCTGACCTACTACCGCGCAGGCGAAACAGTCGATGTGATTGCTATGGTTGCGGGTGCGGACGGCTACACGGAGAAAACCTTTACGTTGATGCTCGGCGCAAAAGACATTTTCGGCGATGATGCTGTTACGCCAAATGATGACGCTTCGGACAAGAAAAACGAACAGGAAATCGAAATCCCCAACGGCGAATATTTTGACCCGTTCGAATTCTTTTGGTCAATGCCGTAAACTACAATACTTCCCCTATCAAAAAATGCAAACCGCTTTTCAGGGTTTGCATTTTTTGTATACTATTATCTTTATATGTTAATATCCTGTAATCAGCCTAATTTGCTAAGCTCCACAGCCGTCTTTGCGGCAACTGCCGCATTGTTAAATACAAGCTGGATATTGGAGTCAAGGCTGTCGCCTCCCGTAATCTCCTTAACCTTAGCAAGCAGAAACGGCGTCGTATCTTTTCCGTGAATTCCCTGCTTTTTGCTCTCCGCAATCGCCTCGTTAATGGCATTGTTAATCACATCAGGGTTCATCGAATATTCTTCCGGAATCGGATTGGCAACAAGCATTCCGCCCTTTAAGCCGACTTTCTGCTTTACATGGAACGCCGTCGCAAGCTCAAGCGGCGTGTCCAATTCATAATCAACACCAAAACCGCTCTTTCTCGTGTAAAATGCAGGCAGCTCCTTCGTGCCATAACCAATCACAGGCACACCCTTCGTCTCAAGATATTCGAGCGTAAGCCCCAAATCCAAAATAGATTTTGCGCCGGCACAAACCACCATAACAGGCGTCATTGCAAGTTCCTCAAGGTCCGCCGAAATATCCATTGTCGTCTCCGCGCCTCTGTGCACGCCGCCGATGCCTCCCGTCGCAAAAATTTTAATGCCTGCAAGACTTGCGATAATCATAGTCGTTGCAACCGTCGTCGCTCCGTCCATTCCTCTTGCCACAATAATCGGCAAATCACGTCTTGAAACCTTCGCCACGTCATAGCCCGTCTTTCCGAGATGTTCGATTTCGTCCTTCGAAAGTCCTGCCTTTAGCCTGCCGCCGATAATTGCAATCGTCGCGGGAACCGCACCGTTGTCCCGTATCACCTGCTCCACCTTCAGGGCTGTTTCCACATTCTGCGGATACGGCATACCGTGTGATATAATTGTGGATTCCAATGCCACGACCGGCTTATTTTGCGCAAGCGCCTCCGCAACCTCGGGTGCAATATCCAAATACTGATTCTTCTCCATACGCGTTAAACTCCTTTTCTTTATATTGTAACTATTTTTATACCATGTCTTTTAAGCATGGTACGCTTCCCACTAATCGGGCAGGGAAGATTACTTCCCCTACCCGCCGCGCCGGACGCGGGCAGCTTTAGCTGTATATTTCCTTTCCGCGTCCGTGTGCATTATAAAAGTTCTATTCCTGAACGCTTTTCAACTTCTGCGATGCTCAGCATCGGATTGATTGTCAGTTCACTTTCAATCGTGATGCCTGCCGCCGCAATGCCAAGCTGCGCCATTTCGCGTAAGCTAAGCCGCTTCGTAAAGCCAAGCGCCAGCCCTGCCATAAACGAATCGCCTGCGCCGGTTGTACTGACCGCCTTGACCGCCTCAACTTCCAACAGGAATTTTTCGTTTTCGTTCGCACAGTAAACGCCCTGCTCGCCGAGCGTAATAAATACATTTTTCACGCCTTTCCTTAAAAGCGCATCCGCCGCCTGTTCCAAATCCGCGTCATCTGAAATCGAAACGCCGCTTAATACCTGCGCCTCATATTTATTGGGCGTAACGGCGTAGAGCTTATCAAGCACCGGCAACAGCTTCTGCGCCTTTTTCCCGGAAACAGGGTCGGCAAAGACAGGCGACTTACTCTTTTCACAAATGCATTCTACAGTGCGTGCAGGAATATTGGTGTCAATCACTACAATTCTCCCGCGATTTATAAGCTCAAGTTTATTTTGTATATACTCCGGTGTAATGTGTTCATAAATTCTCATATCCGAAAGCGCAAGCTTCATGTCTCCGTTTTGATCCGCAATATATAAATAAGTAGAAGTGCTTTCGTTTGCAATGCGTACGCTGTCCTGCAGCTCAATGCCAAGCTCCCTGCAGCTTTCCACTAACTGTCCGGCATACACATCGTCCCCCATCGCGGTCACAAGCTTGACATCAAGCCCTAAAAGGCGCATATTATGGGCAATGTTTCTCCCCACGCCGCCCAGCGAAAGAACGGTTTTTCCGGGGTTGGAGTCTCTGTCAATAAGCGCCGCATCGGGCACTCCGCCAATATCAATATTTGCTCCGCCGATTACCGTACAGTAGCTTGGACCGTTCGTCACATAGCCTTTTCCCAAAATATAACCTTTTTTCATCAGATTGGAAATGTGTACTGCTGCCGACGAGCGGGCAATTCCCGCTTTTGCCGCCAGTTCCTCCTGCGAAATCATGGGGTTTTCCACGATCCACTGAAAAATCTGTGCCTCTCTGTTTGTCATAAACGCTCCTCCTGCGTGTGCACTTACCAAATTTTTCTACACTTTTGTTTATTATGCTGAATTTTCATCCGTTTTTTTATCTATTCTTACTATAACATTAACAAAATCCTATGTCAATGCGTTCTATGCACAATCAACTTCCGGTATACAAACACGTTTTGATTTGTTATAATTATCATAAACCAAATTCAGACGAAAAGAAAGAGCAAGAACGGAGGATTTCTATAATATGAGTAAGAAAAAAGCAGTTGTCGCATTAGGTCATGATGCACTTGGCTCTACCATCGTGGAACAGCAAGGCGCGGTACGCAAAACGGCGAAAGCGCTGGCGGACTTGGTGGAGGCGGGCTATCAGCTTACGATTACCCACAGCAACGGTCCCCAGGTCAGCATGATCCACAAGGCAATGACCGAGCTGCGCCGCATTTATATCGACTACACGCCTGCCCCAATGTGCGTGTGCTCCGCAATGAGTCAGGGATATGTCGGCTATGATATTCAAAATTCACTGAAATCAGAGCTTCTAAAGCGCGGCATCTCAAAGCCTGTCAGCACAATCCTGACACAGGTAACGGTAGATCCTTACGACGAGGGCTTTTATGAACCGAAAAAGGCAATCGGACGCTACATGTCCAAAGACGATGCTGATATTGAAATTAACAAGGGGAATTATGTTATCAAGGAGGACGACGGCTACCGCAGGATTGTCGCGGCGCCAAAACCGATTGACATTGTGGAAATCGCGGCAATCAAGGCGCTCTCGGACGCGGGGCAGGTCGTAATCGCCTGCGGCGGCGGCGGAATTCCGGTCATTGAGCAGCAGCATATCCTAAAAGGTGCATCTGCTGTAATTGAAAAAGACAGCATTGCCGGAAAACTTGCGTCCGACTTAAAAGCAGACGAGCTTTTTATCCTGACAAGCGTTGATTATGTCTACCTGAACTTTGGCAGGGAAGACCAAACGCCCATTCAAACCATGACTGTCGCACAGGCGAACCAGTATATCGAGCAGGGACAGTTCGGCGAGACCGATATGCTGCCAAAAATTATGGCGGCAATCGAATATCTTGCGCAGGTGCCAAACGGCAGGGTCATTATCACCTCGTTGGACAAAACTGCCGACGTCATCAACGAAAAAGCAGGAACAGTCATTACGAATTAGTCAGCTACTGAACGGTAAACAACTCTTCATAATAGGAAAAAGCGCCATGTACCCGAATTGTCATGACGCTTTTTCATCGCTTCGAAGCAGCTCACGCACCATAATCAGCATTGCCCCGATGATAATTCCAAAATCCGAAAGATTAAATACTACGGCTTCCAAAGCATTTTTCAACTTTCGCAAAAGTCTGTTTTTTACGGGCGGAAACCGAAAGGAAACATAATCAACCACGTAATGGCGTTTCAGGCGGTCATAAGTATTGCTGTACGCGCCGCCAAGCAGCATCGCAAGACCGCTCTTTAAGACTGCATTTCCTTTTGTCGTAAGCGCTGCCGCAAAAATCCCGCTCACGAAAGCACTGAACACAAGGGACAGCGCCGCTACCAAGCCCGCATTCTTTCCGCCAAGGTGAAGCATTGCTCCCGTATTATGGTGTTTTCTGATACAGCATTTCCCGCCCAGTATCGGTTTTTCCGTTCCCTGTGCGACGTGTTTTTCGATGTAATATTTTATCCCGCTGTCCGCCGCAAAAAGTGACACGAGTGTCATAATATATCGCATAGACCTGCACCTCTTTCCTGCTGCCTGTTTATCTTTAAGCTATCACATACGGTGCGGTCCTGTCAATTCTTATCTCTTTAATACAATCCTTAATACTATCTTCTAATTGTTCCCTCAATTACGGTATCGGCTGCATCTGCCGTCGCATTACCGGGATCTACGGCGTTTGTTCCGCTCTCCGGCGTTTCAGACTGGGATTCGCTGCCTGTGCCGTTTTGTCCTGCTCCTGTACCT
>CAMWNY010000267.1 GCA_947175775.1 uncultured Lachnospiraceae bacterium
GACTTTCCCGAACCCGACTCGCCCACAATCGCCACCGTCTCTCCTTTAAACAAATCAATGTCCACGCCTCTTATGGCATGCACCGGACCTGCCGTCGTGCGGAAGGTAATATCAAGATTGTTTATTTTGAGTATTTCCTTATTTTCTTCTGACATCTTTTCGTTCTCCTTCTATAACAATCGCTTACATTTCTTTCATCTTCGGATCCAATGCCTCGCGCAGACCGTCCGCCACAAGATTAAAGCTCAGCATCAAAAGCGCCATCACCACAATCGGCGGAATAATCTGATACGGATGCGTCGTAAAACTATTAAAGCCCTCCGAAATCAGCGACCCCAATGAGCACTGCGGCACGGGAATTCCAAGACCGACAAAGCTTAAAAATGCCTCCGTAAAAATTGCGGTCGGAATAGAAAACATTACCTGCGTGATAATGGGACCGATAATGTTGGGCAGTACTTCCTTAAAGATAATAAAGAAATTTCCCGCTCCCAATGTTCTTGATGCCAGCACAAACTCCTGTTCTTTCAATTTCAGCATCTCCGCACGCGCAATCCGGCTCATACCCACCCACTCCGTGAGCATCAGTGCAAAAATAATCGTCAGCATTCCGGGCTGCAATACCAAAAGCAGAAGCGTCACGATGACAAGGCGCGGAATGCCGTTTGCAATCTCAAGAATACGCTGCATAATCATATCTACTCTGCCGCCGAAATACCCCGATATTAATCCGTAGCTCATACCGATAACCATGTCAATGATTGCCGCGGCAACGGCGATAATCAGGGAAACCCGCGCACCTGACCACGTACGCGTCCATATATCCCTTCCGAAATTGTCGCTGCCAAACCAATACTCCAAATCAGTAAGCCCTTTTTCCGTATAATAGTTAATCTCCTTGGAGCCTGTCGTCGTGTGCATCGTCTCACTGCCGTCAAAAATCCCGAATTTTTCCAAAGCGATAATGCGGGGCGCAAAGTTTTTCTGACTAAGTTCCTGCCCGGAATACGTGTACTCATTCATTCCCGGACCAATCACCGCAAACACTGAAATCAACAAAATTAAAATGAGTCCGATTACCGCACTGATTTTTTTAAAGTAACGGATAAAAACGTCCTTCCAAAAACTCTGCGCGGCGAAATTTTCATCAATCAAAACCGCGCCGTCATTGTTTTTCAGCTTAAAATCCGCCTCAACCGGTACATATGCCGCTGTGTTTCCCATATCCATCAATCTCCTTTCTTCGCAAGTCTGATTCTCGGATCAATAACGCCGTACAGGATGTCAACCACAAGCATAATACCGATATACATTGCCGAATAAATAAAGCTCAGCGCGATAACCACATTGTAGTCGTTTGACTGGATAGCCGTCACAAGCAGACTTCCAACACCCGGAATGGCGAAAATCTTTTCCACCACAAGCGATCCTGTCATCAAGTCCACAATCAGCGGCGCAAGAACCGTGATAATCGGAATCAACGCGTTCCTGAGCGCATGACGGAAAATCAGCGCCGCTCCCGAAATACCTTTGCTCTCCGCAAGCAGCATATAATCGCTGCCGAGAACCTCAAGCATCTCGCTCCTTGTAAAACGCGCAATCGACGCCATTGTAAACATGGACAGCGATACGCTCGGCAGCACACTTGAGCCAAAAATATCCTGTTGGGAGAACAGCATCGGAAACCACCCCAGCTTAAATCCAAAATTATAAGAAAGCGCCAGTGCAAACACATACGACGGCACCGACACACCGATGACCGAAATCACTGTCGCAAGCGAATCCCAAATCGTGTCGTGTTTCAACGCGGCAATCAGTCCTAACATCAGTCCGACAACCGCACCTAAGCCTACGGCACAGCCACCAATTCGAATGGAAATGGGGAGTCTCGTCTGAATAAGCTGTGAAATCGGCGTATTCTTTGAGATATTGTAGCTCACGCCCAAATCGCCCTTCAGCATACTTCCCACATATTTAAAAAACTGTACGACAATCGGCTGGTCAAGACCGTATTTCGTATAAAGCGCTATGCGCTGCTCCTCATTCAGTTTTTCATCATTGAACGGTGAACCGGGCATCAGCTGCATTAAAATAAACAAAACCAGCAAAATCGCCAAAAGTGTAAAAAGAGAAGTTAAAACTCTTTTGCCTATGTATTTCTTCACGGTTTGCCTCCTTATGCTTTCCTTACATTATTACAATAAAGCTCTAAAGTGATAAAGGCGGTAAAACCGCACTCAACAAACCTTACCTGAGTGCGGTTTCTCACCTGAATCTTTATAATACTGATTATTCAGCTTTTACAGCGCTCTTATAAACTCTGTTGAGCGCAACAGGATGGAAGTCAACGCCTGTAACCTTAGAAGACATCATAACGGCATTACACTGTGTGTAAAGCGGGAAAATAACCGCCTCGTCCATCACAATCTTCTCCGCGTCATAAAGTCTTTCCCAGCGTCCTTGCGCATCCGTGCAAAGGTCACCTGTCGTACACTCTGCAATCATCGCATCGTACTCTGCGTTGCTCCATAAACCATAGTTATTTGAATTGTTAGTAATCCACATTCCAAGATATGTCATCGGGTCTGCATAATCCGGTCCCCAACGTGTCAGTCCAAGCTCGAAGTTTCCGTTCTGGAGATCCTCCACTCTCTGCTTCTTCGGCTCAACCACAAGATTTACCGTAAAGCCGGGAAGTGTTGTCTCCCACTGCTCCTTCAATACCTGTGCAACCTTCTGCGGCGCATCATCTGCATCTACTACCATGTCCAGTGTAATCTCGCTTACGCCAAGCTCTGCAAGACCTGCATTCCAATACTCCAACGCCTTGTCCGCATCATAAGAGCACACATCCGCATACTTTGTCTGATCAGCGGAATAATCCGAACCGTCCGGACCTGCCGCAAAGTCCATTGGAACTGCCGTATATGTCGGCGCAGAACCGTCCTTTAACACGTCCGTCGTAATGGAATCCCTGTTAATTGCATGTGTCAGGGCAAGACGGATGTTTAAGTTTTTCAGCTCTTCTACCGCGTCAATATTCGGCGCCACATACCAAAGATAGCCTGCACCGATTGCCATAAACTCAGGGTCATCCTTTACCTGATCCACCTGCTCGCCGTTTACAAGCGTCGTATCAAGCGCGCCTGTCTGATAGCTCATAAGCGCCTGCTGGGAATCCTGAATTACCTGATAATTTAATCCGGCAAGCTGAATGTTTGCTGCATCATAGTAATCGTTGTTTTTCGTAAAATGAAATGCCGTAGCCGCAGGCTCATACGAATCAAGAACGAATGCGCCGTTTGAAAGAACGGTTTCAGGACTTGTTGCATAGGTATCTCCGCAGGAAGTAAAGAACTCCTCGTTAACCGGATAATAGGTCGGGAAATACATCAGCGACAGGAAATAGCTGACCGGTACGTTCAATTCTACCTGAAGCGTCTTTTCGTCAACAGCCGTAACGCCAAGCTCACTCTTATCAACCTCACCTGCAATAATCTCTGCTGCATTTTTAATCTGACCGATGTCGCTGAGCATATAAGAATACTCCGATGCCACATTCGGGTCTACTGCTCTCTGCCATGCAAACACGAAATCCGCCGCCGTAACCGGTGTGCCGTTGCTCCAGTTTGCATCCTCACGGATATGGAATGTGTATGTAAGACCGTCCTCCGAGAGGTCATAGCTCTCTGCAAGTGCGTTCACTGCCTGTCCGTCCGCATCCATCTGCATCAGACCGTCCGTAAAGTTTGCAATCACTTCAAACGAAGTACCATCCGTTGCCTGCTGCGGGTCGAGCGACTGCACGGGTGTCTCCAGCATAACATTCAAATCCGATGTTCCCGCCGTTACTGTTTCCGCCGGTGCTGCACCGCTGTTATCCGCAGAAGCCGCCTGTGTGCCTGCATTGTCTGCTGCCGCCGGTGCATTTGCTGCCGGTGCCGAAGTGTCAGCATTGCCGCCGCAGCCGACTAAGCCTGCTGTAAGGGTTGCAGCCATTGCGACAGCCAAAAAAGCTTTTGCCTTTTTCATAATAAGTTCCTCCTTAAAAAATTTGGACGCAAAAGAGCGCTTGCTCATATAATGGCGCTCCTTTACGTCTTTCTTAGATTATCACATTAGTGCAGTAAAGTCAAGATATTTTTTGTGTCCATCATTATTTTATGAACTATTCGAAGGGATTGCATTCTTTAAAATAAAAAATGCTAAACTCCAATTTACATATTGTAGTTTAACATTTTTACACTTCATTTTCATAACTATATCATATATAGTAGTTTATATTATTATATTTTTACATTAAAAAATAGCGAAGGGGGGACTTGAACCCTCGACACCACGGGTATGAACCGTGTGCTCTAGCCAGCTGAGCTACTTCGCCATTCTATCTATTGAAGGTATTCCCTCAAAACCGAACACAGAAACCTTATAAACTTCTTTTTTCCTATCC
>CAMWNY010000268.1 GCA_947175775.1 uncultured Lachnospiraceae bacterium
ATGTGCGTGGAAAGAAGCACAATCCTGTCTTTCCCAAGCTCCGCAATCATATTGCGAAACCGTACCCGCTCCTTCGGATCAAGCCCCGCAGTCGGCTCATCTAAAACAAGTACTTTCGGATCATTTAAAAGCGCCTGTGCAATCCCAAGACGCTGGCGCATTCCGCCCGAAAACGTCCTGATTTTATGCCGCATCTCCTTTGCAAGTCCCACCTGCTCCAGCAATAGTACACTTCGTTTCTTCGCATACCCTCTGTCCAACCCTTTTAAGGAAGCAATATACAGCATAAATTCCATTGCGGTAAAATTAGGATAATAACCGAAATCCTGCGGGAGATACCCCAGCAAATCCCTGTACCGCTCTCCCATCGCCCCAATCTCTTCACCGCCAAGCCGGATTTCTCCGCTGTTTATATCCGCAATGCCGCAGATCATGCGCATCAGCGTTGTCTTTCCTGCACCGTTTGCACCGAGCAAACCGTACACACCCTCTTTCAAAACCGCACTCAGCCGGTCCACCGCAATTTTATTCCGATACTGTTTTGTCACACGGTCCAACACCAATTCCATTTTTATTACACCCCTCTCTTTGATTTGTAAACATTCATTTACTATATAATCTGCTCAACACGCTCCAGCCTTTTGTTCAGACGCACAAACTGCAAAATTTCAAACAGAATTCCTCCAAAACACGCACCACACCACACCTTAAAATAAACCGGACGATACCAGCCAAAATACCGGGTATTTCCAACCGCCGCAAACAACACTGCCAGCACATAAATACCGATTACCGCATTTCGCAGCGCATCGCCCTGACAATGCTGCATCAGCTTCAACAGCATGCCTGTCATAATAATCATCGGCGTAAATCCATAGACAAGAAGCCTGCAAATCCCTGAATCCAAACGCGCCTGTAAAAGCAGAATGCACCCCATTATAATCAAAAAATGAAAAATACACAAAACTGACATTCTTGTCATAACTGCACCCCTCAGAGAATATTTTGCAGCATACTCAATCTCAAGCATACTCCTATGATACACTTTTGTAATCTCCTCCACTGTAAGTAAAACAAGAATTGGCGGCAGTAAAGACACCATCACCAAAACTCCGTTTCCGTCCTCCATTCCCCATAAATCCGTTACCCCATACCGCATCAAGTACCAAAACACCACAGCCCACAGCGCCTGCCAAATCAGACAATACCGTGCAAGATACCCGATTTGTTCCCACACAAAATCCCAAAGCGTCCCTCTCGTACGCTGCTTCGGCTCAAGCTGCAAAAGCGCCTGAATCCGCTCTTCCTTTTTTTCCGGCAAGATCCCTTCACATGCCGCCGCATACTTTTTTAATCGTTTTTTAATCTCTCTTTGTTTCATCTCCAACCTCCGTGTCCATCGCAGCCAACAACTCTAATCCCTTCTTTACCCTGTATTTTGCAAGTGATAGGCTGATTTCCAAAACGGCCGCAATCTCCGAATATCTCAAATTTTGAAAATACCGCAGTATCACTGCATCCCGAAATTCCTGTGGCAGATTCATCAGCATTTGCCTGACAATCACCATTTCTTCCATATGCTCCCCCGTTTCTTCCTCCGGAACCTCCTCCATAAAAATCGGCGTCTTCTTTCTAAAGTAATCCGTACATTTGTTTCTTGCAATCGTATAAAGGTAATTCTTTATGTTGCCCGCATTGCGGCAATCCGCATAGTGCTCAATAAAACTTGCAAACGTATCCTGACATAAATCTTCTGCCGCCGAACGGTTTCCCACAGAGTGGTAACAATAGCCCAAAATCGCGTTGTAGTATTTCCTTATGATTTTCTCAAGCATAAAAGTCCCCCCTCTATTTTATATAACGAATGAACACGCAAAAAAGTCAAAACGCAAAAAAATAAACCCTTACATACACCGCACCCGCGATGCCTGTAAGGGTTCGTGCCCAGAACCGGAATCGAACCAGTGACACGAGGATTTTCAGTCCTCTGCTCTACCGACTGAGCTATCTGGGCAAACACGTATGATATGATACGCTTACTCATATCATACGCCTTAATAAATCAAATTTTACTAAATATTACCGGCTTTGTCAAGCATGAAATCCATGCCTGTCCTTACTGCCTTTTTTACCAGGTCTTCTCCAACGTCACATTATAGTCAACACGGAACGGATTGTCGTTCTCCGCCAAAAGCTCCTCATAGACTTCGCGACGCTCTGAGCTGTCTTCCTCCGCCCAGTATTCATACCCTCTTAAGTAGCTGTCAATCAGCTCATCCCATGAAGTGAACAACGGCTGAACCGTTTCTGCAATTTCAAGAGACTTGTCAAGCGCTTCTTCCTTTGTATAGTAACCCGCCATATAATAAAAGCTCAATAAGCTCAGCGCACGGCAGTAATCCCAGCCGTCAATTGCCGTCTCGCCGTACTCCTTATACATATTATAGGTCATCATATCAAACTCTGCTTCCTCCGGAGACTCGTCAAATTCCTCTATCAGAAAGTTCTCTAATTCTTCCTCTCCACATTCTTGCACCATCTGCTCAAGCAGCTCCCCGGTTATCATAAAGTCATCACGATGCCCCTCTGTCAAAATCCAGTCAAGCGTCTCATCCGCAGTCGTGCGGTCCGTCACACCCCATGCACTATCCAGCATTGCCTGATACTGCATTTCCATCACCTTGCCCGGCTCAGAGCCGCCAAACAAATTGTAATCCTGACCGTTTAAGTATGTAATAATTGCGTAAGAAGCGTTAAACCATTGTACCGTATCGGTCTCACCTTCCACGCTGTCTACAACCTCCGAAGAAGCTTCAGCCGTTGATGCTTCATCTGCCGTACTTTTCGTATTGTCGTTAGAAACCGCAATATTATCTGAAGTTTCTGCTATCGGTGTCGCCCCGCACCCCGCCAGGCTTGACGCTGCCAAAGCAGCCGACAATGTTACCGCAACTAGATTTTTGCTTATCTTTTTCATAATATTCTCTTTACTCCTTTCACAACTTTCTTTGGTATTTTTTCATAACATCTACCACCGATAAATGATTTTATCCTAAAATAATGTTTATGTCAAGGACTATCGCTGTTTATCACCTGCATAATTCCCATATAAATTGCCCACGCCACCTTCTCCTGATAGTCATCTTTAATCAATAAATCCGCCTCCGTTGGGTTGCTCATAAATGCACATTCCACAATCATAATCGGCACAGATGTCTTCTTCAACAAATAGTAACTACTGTTATCTTTTGCAGCCCGCTCCTTCGATGGCTTTAAACTTTTTACAAGCTGTGTCTGCATAATCTCCGCCGCAGCCTTGCTCTTTACGGAATCCTTATAATAAAACACCTGCACACCGCACACTGACGGGTCAGGGTAGCTGTTCTGATGAATACTCACCGCAAGCGCCGGTTTTGCTTCCTCAATAATTGAAAGCCTCTTCTTCATATCGCGCACCTTTTTATTGGAATCACCCTCGTTGTAAAGCCCGCTGTCATCCGTTCTCGTCATCACCACATTGATACCGCTCTCCTTTAGATTGCGTTCCAATTTCAGGGCAATTGCAAGATTAATATCCTTCTCCAATGCTTTGTTGATACCGACCTTTCCAGGGTCAATTCCGCCATGTCCCGCATCTATCACAATCGTTACAGACTGATTTTTTGCCGCACGTATGTGCTCTTCAAGCACACTTACAAATTGCGCCGACTCGTGTGCTACCAAAATCATTGCAATCACCAACAGCATTGTCAATATTTTTGCAGTATTTTTTCCCTGCTTCACACCCATACCTTCCACCCACACATATGTAACTCTATAAATAATATGCCAAAAGAATTTTTTCCATGACTTTAAAATCCGGTGGCTAAATCTTTCACAAACCGACAAAAATGCACATTTTAACAATACCTAAGTTTTACTATTAATGCAAATATGTTAAAATAATTATAGCCTACAGAAAAAGGAGGGTTGGAAAATGTATGAAATTTTTAAGTCAATAACTGACATTGCATATGTTGTACTTATGATACTTGGTAGTTTTGCCATCTTTCAACTGCTCGGGAGACGGAAAAAATAAAAAGCAGCGGTCGAAATGCCGCTGTTTTTTATTTCCTTAACAATCTCCCTGCAAAACAATTTAGGGCAAACATTATAATATCCGCCGCCACAATCGTAGAACCGACGGGCGTTGAAAACAGAATAGACAGCACAATTCCAAAAAGCGCACAAAACACTGAAATCACTGTAGAATAAATAATCACGCCTTTAAAATTTTGAACCACGCGCATAGCAGAAAGCGCCGGAAAAATAATCAGCGCGGAAATCAGCAGCGAACCCACAAGATTCATTGCAAGCACGATTATAATTGCTGTGATAACTGCAATCAATGTATTATACGTATTGGTTTTAATGCCT
>CAMWNY010000269.1 GCA_947175775.1 uncultured Lachnospiraceae bacterium
GTGCTGGACCGTGTGGAAGCTTTAGTCGGTGCAAAGGTTGATGTGATTGTTCTCGACAGTGCACACGGGCATTCCGAGAATGTGCTGAAATGTCTGCGTATGATTAAGGAGAAATTCCCGGATTTGCAGGTGATTGCAGGAAACGTTGCTACTGGAGAGGGAACAAAGGCATTGATTGAGGCGGGCGCGGATGCGGTTAAGGTCGGTATCGGTCCGGGATCGATTTGTACGACGCGTATTGTGGCAGGTATTGGTGTGCCGCAGATTACGGCAATTATGGATTCCTATGCAGTGGCAAAATCGTATGGCATTCCCATTATTGCAGACGGCGGTATCAAGTATTCGGGCGATATGACGAAAGCGATTGCAGCGGGCGGAAATGTGTGTATGATGGGCAGCATTTTTGCAGGCTGTGAGGAGAGTCCGGGAACATTTGAACTGTTTCAGGGAAGAAAATACAAGGTATATAGAGGTATGGGTTCGATTGCAGCTATGGAGAACGGAAGTAAGGACCGTTATTTCCAAACAGATGCAAAGAAGCTTGTCCCGGAAGGTGTAGAGGGACGGGTTGCCTATAAAGGAAATGTGGAGGATACGGTATACCAGTTGATGGGCGGTCTTCGCTCGGGTATGGGCTACTGCGGTGCACAGACGATTGAGGAGCTCAAGGAAAATGGAAAATTTGTGCAGATTTCTGCGGCGGCTTTAAGAGAGAGTCATCCACATGACATTCATATTACGAAAGAGGCACCTAATTATAGCGTGGAAGAATAAAAACGACGCTGTCACGTTTTCTGTGACAGCGTTTGCATTGTAACGCAGAATAAATCAGGATGTTGGAAAGGGGTATGTTATAAAAATGAAAGACACGGTAGAAATCAGATGGCATGGAAGAGGCGGACAGGGTGCAAAAACCGCGGCGCTTCTTCTTGCGGATGTGGCATTTAAAACGGGAAAATATGTACAGGGCTTTCCGGAATACGGCCCCGAGCGAATGGGCGCGCCGATTACGGCGTATAATCGGATTAGCAGTGAGCCGATTACGGTGCATTCCAATATTTATGAGCCGGATTATGTGGTCGTAGTGGATGAGAGTCTTTTGGAAAGCATTGATGTCACAAAGGGGCTGAGCAAAAACGGCGCAGTGATTATTAACTCGGAGCATACCAAGGAGGAGCTTGCGCCAATGCTTCACGGCTATGAAGGCGCGGTGTATACCGTAAATGCAAAGGAGATTTCGATTAAGGCACTGGGAAAAAATTATCCCAATTCGCCGATGCTTGCAGCGACGGTTGCCGTTTCGGGGATTATGGATAAGGACGCGTTTTTAGGAGAGATGCGCGCATCGTTTGAACATAAGTTTGCTAAAAAACCTGAGGTAATTGACGGAAACATGCAGGCGCTTGAAATGGCATTTCAGGAAGCGGTGTAGAAAGGAGTTTAGTTATCAGAATGGAAAAGATACAGGACAGAATCAATGAACAGAGTCCGTGGGAGCACATTACGGAAGGAAATAAGATTTTTGAGGCGGCAACGGCAAAGGAATTTTGTACGGGAGAATGGAGGACTTCAACTCCGGTATTTGAACGGGAAAAATGTAAGCAGTGTCTGCTTTGCGTGCCTGTCTGCCCGGATTCTTCAATTCCCGTAAGCGCGGGAAAGAGAGCGGATTTTGACTATGATCACTGCAAGGGCTGCGGCATTTGTGCAAAGGTATGTCCGTTTGGTGCGATTACGATGAGGGAAGGATGAAAGTTTTAAGTTTCATCCTGTGAAAGGAGAGAGAATATGGCAATCAGAGAACGATTATCCGGAAATGAGGCGGTGGCATATGCGATTAAGCAGATTAATCCCGATGTGATGCCGGCGTTTCCGATTACGCCGTCTACGGAAATTCCGCAGTATGTTGCGACATATATTGCAAACGGTGAGATTGATACGGAGTTTATACATGTGGAGAGTGAGCACAGCGCGATGAGCGCGACAATCGGCGCTTCGGCGGCAGGCGCAAGAGCGCTTACGGCAACCTCTTCGTGCGGAATGGCATTGATGTGGGAGGAGCTTTATGTGGCGGCTTCGGACCGGCTTCCGATTGTCCTTGCGCTTGTCAACAGGGCGCTTACGGGACCGATTAACATCAACGCGGACCATTCGGACAGCATGGGCGCGCGGGATAGCGGCTGGATACAGATTTACGCGGAGTCCAATCAGGAAGTATATGATAACTTTATTCAGGCGTTTCCAATTGCGGAAAACAAAAAGGTGCATCTTCCGGTGATGATTTGTCAGGACGGTTTTATCACAAGTCATGGCGTGGAAAATATTCTGCTTGTGGAGGATGATAAAGTAAAGGCGTTTGTCGGCGAATATGAGCCGGAGCATTATCTGCTCAATCCGAATGAAAAAATGGCGGTAGGTCCGTATGCGGTTTCCAATTATTATATGGAAACAAAGCGCGCGCAGCGTCAGGCGATGATTGAGGCAAAGCAGGTAATCCTTGACGTGGCAAAGAAATTTGAGGAGATGACAGGCAGAAGCTATTCTTTCTTTGAGGAGTATAAAATGGAAGACGCGGAGTATGCCGTTGTGATTATCGGTTCGGCGGCAGGAACGTGCAAGGCGGCGATTGATCATATCAGAAACACGACGGGAAAAAAGGCAGGACTTGTGAAAATCAGGGTGTTCCGTCCGTTTCCTGAAGAGGAGCTTGCAAAAGCGCTTGCGCATGTGAAAGCAGTTGCGATTATGGACAGAAGCGAAATGTTCTCCGCGACAGGCGGACCGCTCGGCGCAGAAGTGAGAGCCGCGCTCTATCAGGCAAAAAGCAGTGCGGAGACAGTGAATTACTTCTACGGACTTGGCGGAAGGGACATTACGGTAGCCGATTTTGAGCATGTATATGAAAATCTTGAAAAAACGGCACAGACGCATGAGCCGATTGGAATGTACGGTTACATAGGGCTTCGCAGCGAGCAGGAAAAGGAGGTTTAGGACGGCATGGAACAGGCGGCATATAATTTTAAGGAAGTGATGAGCAAGCCGGAGCGCCTTGCTCCAGGGCACCGCATGTGTGCAGGATGCGGCGGCACAATCGCGGTAAGAAACGTGCTTCGGGCACTTAAAGAGGGTGACAAGGCGGTCATCGGCAACGCGACAGGCTGTCTTGAGGTTTCCTCGTTTATGTATCCTTATACGGCGTACGAGGACAGCTATATCCACAATGCGTTTGAGAATGCAGGCGCAACGTTATCCGGCGTGGAGACAGCATACAATGTGTTAAAGAAAAAGGGAAAAATTAAGGATACGTATAAATTCATTACCTTCGGCGGCGACGGCGGTACATATGATATTGGATTTCAGTCGCTTTCGGGAGCGATGGAGCGCGGGCATGACATGGTATATGTGTGCTATGATAACGGTGCGTACATGAATACGGGTACACAACGTTCTTCTGCGACGCCGCAGTACGCGGACACGACAACGACGCCTGCGGGCAGCGTTTCGGCAGGTAAGGTGCAGATTAGAAAGGATTTGGCGGCAATTATTGCGGAGCATCATGTGCCGTATGTAGGACAGACAACGTTTACGTCAAATTTCAAGGATTTGTATACAAAGGCGCAGAAGGCAATCTATACACCGGGCGCGGCATTTTTAAATGTGATGTCTCCGTGTCCAAGAGGCTGGGGATATGAGACGAGCGAACTGATGAATATCTGTAAGCTCGCTGTTGATACATGCTATTGGCCGTTGTTTGAGGTGATAGACGGGAAGTGGATTTTAAGCTATGAGCCGAAGAAAAAGCTGCCGGTTGAGGACTTTTTAAAACCGCAGCGGCGCTTCCGGCATCTGTTCAGGAAAGAGAATGAAGAACTGATTGGATGTTTTCAGGAGGAAGTGGACAGACGCTGGGAGGAGCTTCGCAACCGGTGTAATTCTTAAAAAACTGGCAGAACATGAAAAATGCAGGCTGATTTTTTCAACCTGCATTTTGTGCTTTTAATTCTTGTTCGGCCTGCTGGCGTACTGCTTCGATTTCCGCCTGCTTTCTTGCTTCATCCTCAGCCGCCTCACGCATCAGCCGTTCATAAATCGCGTTCGCTTCTTTTATAATATCGTCGTGTTCGGGAGCGAGGACGACGTCGTCATTATTCTTTTTTTTTTCAGTTTCCAAATCGCCGCCGGAGAGCAGAACATCAACCGTATTCTGCTTGTTGGTGGTATTCATAATCGCGTTTAATGCTTCCTGTGTCTGCGCGTCAACAGGCTTTTTTCCGTAGAGACCGGAATAAGAGCCTGTAGTGGCATTATACGCGGATTCGTCCACGCCGGCTTCCTGTGCCTCAAGTTTGGAAAGCTGTTCCTTTTCAGCTTCTTTTTTGAGTG
>CAMWNY010000270.1 GCA_947175775.1 uncultured Lachnospiraceae bacterium
AACCTCGACATCAGTTATTTTCTCATGGAGATGTTTAGTTAGCTGCATTATTGTTTATGAGACAGCTTTTAATCGGTCCTCTTTCTTTCTTCATTACTGCTGCTTTCCTCCGTACTGCTGCTTTCTTCCGTACTGCTGCTTTCCTCTACGTCACTACTCTCCTTTGCCTCGCTGCTCTCCTCTACATTACTGCTTTCCTGTGTTTCACCGCTCTCTTCTTTTTTGGTCACAGTCAGTTTTATACTTGCTGTAAGTGTTTCACTTTCCTCCTCATTAACATAAGTTACTGTAAGCGTTTTTTCACCTGCCGTCGAAGTGTCTATACTGACCGCGTTCGTTGTATACTCATTGCTTTCTAACACTCTTACCGTTTCACCGGAACCGTAATACGTTACTTTTAAGTCATCAACATCAACGGTCTCACCACAATAATACCCCTTTTTTGTCTTTGTCATCGTAAGCCTGTTTTTTTCTCTTGTCAGCAGGATACTTTCATTTTTTCCTGTTGGCAGTTCGGTATATATATTTTTTTGCACATCTCGCCATGTTCCCGCCGGCAGTCTAAAAGCAATTGATAGATTGCAGGGTGTATGGATTGCCATAAGCGCGTCACACGCTCTAAACATATTGCTCATTTCCGTTACGTTCACTGCATTAAAATTGCTTAAATCCAACTCCGTAAGCTTTTTGCATTCTGAAAACATGCTAGTCATATCTGTCACATTTTCTGTGTTAAAGCTGCTCAAATCCACGCTCACAAGCTTTTCGCATCCTGAAAACATTCCTTTCAGACTAGGTGCACTAATTGTATTAAAGCTGCTTAAATCCAACATTGTCAAGCTGCTACAGTCAGTAAACATATACCGCATTTCTGTCACGTTTTCTGTATGAAATCCGCTTAAATCCAAATTTTGCAGGCTATTGCATTCACGAAACATTGCCAGCATATTGGTTACATTTCTTGTATCAAACTTATCGCCAAACGTTATGTTTCTTAAATTACGGCATTCCCTGAACATATGCTGCATTTCTGTTACATTGCCTGTGTCAAATGTGCTTACATCAATGCTTTCCAAACTGCTGCAGCCATAAAACATTCTGTTCATGTCAATTGCATTTTGGGTATTAAATCCACTGACATCTATTTTTTGCAAATTACTGCATCCGTAAAACATGCTGTTAAATTTTCCAACCTGGCTTGTATTAAAACCGCTGACATCTATTTTTTGCAAGCTCCCGCAATCCTTAAACATATATGCCATCCATGTCACATTGCGCGTATCAAAACTACTGACATCTATATTTTTCAGACTTGCACACCCCTCAAACATTCCGTCCATGAATATCACGTTTTGCGTACGGAAACCGCTCGTATCAAGGTTTTCAAGGCTAGCGCAGCCATAAAACATATGTTCCATATTGACTATTTGACTTGTATCAAAATTTCTTACATCCACACTCTTTAAATTGCTACAATTCCGAAACATGCAGGAAGCATTCTGTATTCCTGTTATATTAATGTTCGCCGATAAAATATCCTCCCTGTACTCATACCATGGCGATCTTATCCAATAACCTTCTTCACTCAAAGCCGGTGCTGCATATTCTCCCGTTCCTGTCACCGTCAGTTTTCCGTCCATGTCAATATTCCACGTAACATCGCCATATTGTCCGCCTTTTTCAGATACCATCAATGTTACATCCACCTGTAAAATTTCGTTTCCGTTATCATACGAAACCGTTAGAATTTTTTCCCCAAGTGTAAACGTATCAATATCTTCCACATTTGTAGTATATTCACTGCTGTCCAACAGTCTTGACGTACCATCACTGCCATAATAGAACACACTCAAATCATCAAGCGCTATTTTATCTCCACGTTTATACTCTGTCTTTTTCTTTACTGCCGTAAAAAACTCTTCCGTCGCCGCAGGTCGTTCTCCTTTCGCCAAAAGCACACTTACGCTGCTGTTTACCGGAAGCTTTGTATAAATATTCCCCCCTACGTCATACCAGTCTCCCTCTGGCAGTGCAATTGCAACAGAAAGGTTATAAGGCGTGTAAATTGTAGAAAGCTCATAGGTTATGGCAGGTTCATCCACTACAGCGGTTGAAAATATATCCGGCGTTCCCGTTACATTGCCCATATTAAATCTGCTCAAATCAAGGCTTTCAAGACTGCTGCAGCCTTTAAACATATTGTTCATCTCCGTTACATTACTTGTATTAAAGCTATGTAAATCTAATTCCGTCAAGCTGCTGCAGCCCTTGAACATACTATTCATTTTGGTCACGTTACTCGTATCAAAGCTGCTTATGTTTAAGCTGGTAAGATTAGTGCAGTCAAAAAACATATTATTCATTGTTCCCGTCACACTAGACGTATTAAAACCGCTTAAATCCAATTCTGTCAGTCTGCTGCACCCCCAAAACATACCATTCAGATCTGTTGCGCTTCGCGTATCAAAGCCACTCAAATCCAGGCTAAGGAGACTGCCGCATTCCCGAAACATGGCTCCAATACTCGTTACCCCACTTGTGTCAAATAAACTTCCAAATGTTATACTCTTAAGGCTGCTGCAGCCTCGGAACAAATTATTCATCGTCTTTGTCTGACGGGTATCAAAACTACTCAAATCAAGGCTTTCAAGGCTGCTGCAGCCATGAAACATCCCCTTCATTTTTGTTACCTGGCTTGTATCAAAATTTCTGAAATCCACAGATTTTAAATTGTTGCAACCATAAAACATATGCTGTACATCCGTTATGTCACACACATTGACTTCTGCAGATATAATTTTTTCCCGATATATATACCACGGTGCACTCTCTTCTTTCCCGTCAGCGGAAAACTTTCCTGTTCCCTCTACCAAAAGCTTTCCGTCACCGTCAATACTCCATGTGATGTTCTCATACACTCCGCTCATAAGAACATCGTCATTTCCCCCGACACTACTCTCTTCTGCAATCTTGTTTTCTTCTATTTCTATATTGCTGTCCTCTTTTTTGCTACTCTCTTCAACTGCACTTTCTGCTGTTTTCTCCAAATCGCTTTCATCCAAATGTTCATCAAAACTGCTCTCATCCTTTTCATTTTCCTCAGTAAAATCCATTTCTGACAAAACAGTTTCCAAAACAGCCTCTTCTTCCTGCATTGTTTCTTCTTCAACTGTCTCTTCTGTTAAGACTGGCTTTGGTGTGCGCTCTTCCTCTGCTGCATACAATGTCGTCTGCGCATTTGTAAATAACATTGCAACAGTCAGCGTAGTACTGATTATTTTCCGCATCATTCCTGTTTGTTTTTTTACATTCATAACATATCCACTCCTTTTTTTGTTCTTGTGTTAGTAAAGATTTCCGATGTTTTCTGCAAAAAGAAAGAAATCAAATGTTTTCTCTAACATTTAATTTCTTTGGCTAATTCTACCATATTTTTCTCTCATATTTCTACACAAACACAAAACGTTACATCAAAACTGCAAAAATAGTCATTTTCAAGTCCGAATTTGATATTATGTAAACTCATACGTGAAATTTACAGATATACCCCTTCAATGATTCACCATGAAACACGCTTGTCAAAATTTCATAATTATTATAAAATGTAAAAAGAATAAACTTTATTAAAAATCTATAAACTAAAATAATACATATGAGGCGCTATACACCATGAGCAGGCAATTATATATTGGAATTGTGTTTCTTATTAATAATTTGATTACGTTTTCGCCTTCCTTTATCATTCTAAAAACCAAACGAAAATATAACACAAGGATTTCTTTAGCTGCAGTCATCCTATGGGATGTCATATTTTTCACTGTTCCGCGCATTTTGGGATACTGCCCCTCTACGCCTCAAACAGTTCTACTAGGAATCATGCCACCTTTCTTATGGCACTATATTCTGTTTGATGAACCTTTATGGAAACGCCTGTTTGTTCCCTCTTTCTCATTAGCACTTACCTATGGAATTGACCGTTTATGTGTATATTATGTCTTTCTTATTATCGGTGGCGGATACGAAGACATCATACAGCAAAACGAATACTTTCTCGCAGCCACGGCTTTATACAATATGCTTTTTTTAGTTGCGGACATCCTTTGGATTCTACTATGGCAGCGCATCGTCGACAAAAAGAAAAACAATTACATGCTCTTATATCTCATTATTTCTTTTTATCAGCTTTTACTTCTGTCCATGTTTTTAGCCATAAGGAAAAATGCCTCCGAACATATTATGTGGATCAGTCTCGCATTCCTGATTGCAAGCCTTTTGCTCGATATTTTAATGTATTATTTTTTCAGGCATATTGAAAGAATGGCACAGACAAAGGCGCGTCTTTCTTCCCTCCATTTAGAAAAAGAAACCGTGCG
>CAMWNY010000271.1 GCA_947175775.1 uncultured Lachnospiraceae bacterium
GCCATGCCCTCTTCCTCGGCGCCCGTATTATCAAGATTATAACCGCCATACATCGCCGCCTCGCTGTTTTGCTGCTGCTCGCCCATATACATCTTCAAGAACGCCGCCGCAATATCCATCGCCGTATAATCCGACTCATTAATATGGCGCTCTATCGTATTAATCATCGAAGTAAGATCTTCTTCCTCAATAATCGTATCAATCTGATCGATTATCTTTTCTATCTTAATCTGATTGACATCATTCAGAGACGGAATCGGCATTGCATAGATTTTCGTCTTGCAATAGCGCATAATATCTTTGAGCTTGTATACCTCTTTACCTTTTACAAACGTAAACGAACGCCCTGTGCGCCCCGCTCTTCCCGTACGTCCGATACGGTGCACATAATACTCGTCATCCTGCGGAATGTCATAGTTAAACACCGCCTCAACATCATCCACGTCAATCCCGCGTGCCGCCACATCCGTCGCAATCAGAATATCCGTCTTGCCGTTTCGAAAGCTCTTCATCACGCGGTCACGCTGTGCCTGATTCATATCGCCGTGCAGACCTTCTGCAAAATATCCTCTGCCCTTGAGCACCTCTGTCAATTCGTCAACCTGACGCTTCGTGTTGCAGAACACAAGCGAAAGCTTCGGCTCATAATAATCCAAAAGACGCGTAAGCACTTCTACCTTATCCTTGCGCTTTACGTCAAGATAATACTGCTCAATCTGCGGAACGGTCAGCTCCTTTTTGACCACCTTAATCATCTTCGCGTCCGGTTTCTGATAATTCTTGGTAATTTCCAAAATCTCACGCGGCATGGTTGCGGAGAACAAAATAGTCTGACGATTCTCATTCGGAATATATTCAAGCACCGTCTCAATATCCTCGCGGAAGCCCATATTCAGCATCTCGTCCGCCTCGTCAAGCACAATCGTATCCACATAGTCGCAGCGAATCGTCTTTCTGCGCAAATGATCCATAACTCGCCCCGGCGTACCGATAATAATCTGTGTTCCCTTTAACGCACGAATCTGCTTGTTAATATCCTGCCCACCATAGATGGGAAGCACCTTTACGCCATGCATATATTTCGCAAGCTTTCGCACTTCTTCCGCCGCCTGTACTGCCAACTCGCGCGTCGGGCACAGAACAAGAGTCTGCGGATGTTTAATTTCTTTACGTACTTTTTCCAAAACAGGAATACCGAATGCAGCAGTTTTTCCCGTACCGGTCTGTGCCTGTCCAATAATGTCAAAGCCCTCCATCGCGACCGGGATTGCTTTACACTGTATAGGCGAAGCCTCCTCAAATCCCATCTCTTTAACGCCACGCAAAATTTCGGGGCTTAAATTTAATTCATTAAAACGTAATGTTTCCATTTATAATTTTATCCTTTCTTGTCAAATAATTCATTCCCTGTCAAAAAATTTATCCTGAAAAAAGCGACAGCCGTACAATATGCTGTCGCTTTTAGAGAAGGTATTTCTTTATGGGATATAGCAAAAATGGGGTTTGCTATAATCAATATATTGGGGGGTTACAATATGTATTATAACATACCCCCCCATAAAATCCATTCCTATATTCCACAAAATTTACAATAAATGGTATTAAATTTTGGATATTTTAACCATTTACAATTCAATTTTCTCTTCTTTGACCGCCTTTTCCTCCGATTCCGGCTCAAAAAGCGCTTCAAATTCAGCTCTTCCGATTTTCTCCCGCTCAAGCAAAAGCGCGGCACAGGAATGCAAAACCTTTTCATTTTCAAGAATAATATCCTTTGCCTTTTTGTAGCACTCGTCGATAATCGCCTTAACCTCGATGTCAATCTCGTTTGCCACTGCCTCGGAATGGCTTCTTGTATGGGCAAGATCACGTCCGATAAAGACCTCATTGTCCTCCTCGTCATAATTAATCACGCCGATATTGTCAGAAAAACCATAGCGCGTTACCATTGCCCGCGCCTCTTTCGTCGCCTTCTTAATATCACTCGACGCGCCGGTCGTCACATCATCAAAAATAATTTCCTCCGCAATGCGTCCGCCCAAAGACACCATAATGTCCTGCATCATCTGCCCCTTTGTATTGAACATCTCATCCCGCTCCGGCAAAGGCATTGTATATCCTGCTGCCCCAATTCCCGTAGGAATAATGGACACCGTATGCACCGGTCCCACATCCGGAAGCACATGGAACAAAATCGCATGTCCTGCTTCGTGATAAGCCGTAATCTTTTTTTCCTTATCCGAGATAATGCGGCTCTTCTTCTCCGCGCCGATACCCACCTTGATAAAGGATTTATTAATATCCTCCTGAACAATATAGCCCCTGTTGTCCTTCGCCGCCTGAATCGCCGATTCATTTAATAAATTCTCAAGATCTGCACCGGTAAACCCTGCCGTAGTCTGCGCTACCTGCTTTAAGTTCACATCCTCCGCGAGCGGCTTGTTTTTCGCATGAACATTAAGAATTTCCTCCCTGCCGCCGACATCCGGACGCGCAACGCTGATTTTACGGTCAAAACGTCCCGGTCTTAAAATCGCAGGATCAAGTATATCCACACGGTTCGTCGCCGCCATCACGATAATTCCCTCGTTTGTGCCAAAACCGTCCATCTCCACAAGCATTTGGTTCAACGTCTGCTCACGCTCGTCGTGACCGCCTCCCATACCGGTACCGCGGCGTCTTGCCACTGCGTCAATCTCATCAATAAAAACAATACAAGGCGCGTTGCGTTTTGCCTCCGTAAACAAATCCCGCACACGCGATGCACCGACACCGACAAACATTTCCACAAAATCCGAACCCGAAATCGAGAAAAACGGCACGCGCGCCTCACCTGCAACCGCCTTTGCAAGAAGCGTTTTACCGGTACCTGGAGCTCCCTCAAGCAACACGCCCTTCGGAATTCTCGCACCTACCTTCGTATACTTGGAAGGATCTTTTAAAAAATCGACAATTTCCTCCAAGTCCTCCTTCTCCTCCTGCAGCCCCGCCACGTCTTTGAGCGTAATCTCGCCTCCGGTCGTGAGCTTTGCACGGCTCTTTCCAAAGTTCATCATCTTACCGCCGCCACTGTTGGAATTCTGCGCCGTCATCATGCTGAACATAAATACTACCGCAACCATAAGCAGTAAAAGCGGAAGAAATTCCGTCAAAAACCAGTTTTCCTGCGGCACATCCTGAACTACGGGGTCTACATTATATTTTGCCAAAAGAACCTGTATTTCTCTCACATCTGACACATACAGCTTCTTCGGCGGCTGGATATTGCGCAGCGTAACATACACCGTACCTGTCGGCACCTGGATATTCTGCTCAATTTCCACGGAAACGACCTCACCAGCTTCCAGCTGCCGTAACAGCTCACCTTTTGTGTAGGTTTCCTCCTTCTCCTGCATACAGCTCATCCATATTGTCACGCCTATTAAAATCATAATTACTACAAATACAAGGTTAATCCCTTTTGAATTTCTTCCCAATGTTTACAACCATATCCCTTTCCAGTTAAATTCGCAATTATTCTGTCGTCTCTTTGTCAGTTAAACTCCACCACTCCTATGTAAGGAAGGTTTCTGTATTTTTGATTATAATCAAGACCATATCCTACAACAAACTCATCCGGTATTTCGAATCCCGTATAGTCCACATTTACATTTACCACACGTCTTGAGGGTTTGTCAAGCAGTGTACACAATGCAAGGCTCTTAGGTCCTCTTTTCCCCAAAAGTTCAAGCAGATAAGAAAGTGTCTGTCCGGAATCAATAATATCCTCGACAACAATAACATCCTTATCTTTCAGTGACTCGTCCAAATCCTTGACAATCTTTACCACGCCGCTTGACTTTGTATCCTTTCCATAACTGGATACTGACATAAAATCTATCGAAACGGGCACGGTGATTCGTTTTGCAAGCTCACACATAAAAAAACTGCCGCCCTTTAGGACGCACACCAGATGAACTTTTTTTCCCGCATAATCACGACTAATTTCATCACCAATTGCCTGTATTCTCGCATTCACTTCTTTCTCAGTCAAAATGACTCTTATGTGCTCTGCCATTTCTAATACCTTTATCCTTTCTGTTTCTTACTTTCCCTTATCAGACAAAGTTCTAAAATTTGTTTTGTATCGCCGCTTACTTTATAAAAGCTGCTGATGCGCCCTTCCACAATCCATAAAACATGGCTTTCCTCAGCCACAAGACAGATTACGTCACGCTGTTGTTTTGGAACTTTACCGTCTATAAAATATGACTTTAAGGTTTTTTTGTGGATTTGAACATACTGAAAATCAATAGTAATATATTCTCCGGCTTATCGCGTCCTTAT
>CAMWNY010000272.1 GCA_947175775.1 uncultured Lachnospiraceae bacterium
GCCCCGGACACGCCGACTAGACATTTGACCAGAAATACGGCTTTCGCGACTACCGCGGCGGCGGACGCTCGTCAGGACGGGAAACCATCGGACGCGTCGCAGCCGGCGCAATCGCCTCAAAGCTTTTAGAACAGCTTGGCATCTTTGTGACCGCATATACTTACGCAATCGGTGACATTACAATCAATATGGACCACTTTGACCTTGAAGAAGCAAGAAATAATCATACCGGAATGCCCGACAAGGAAGCATCCGAAAAAGCCGCCGCTTATCTGCGCACATGTATGGAAAACCTCGATTCCGCGGGCGGCATCGTTGCATGTTCCGTAAAAAACATGCCTGCCGGCATCGGGGAACCTGTATTCGAAAAGCTTGATGCAAACCTTGCAAAAGCCATTATGTCCATCGGCGCCGTAAAAGCGTTTGAAATCGGCGACGGCACGGCAGTTTCCATGACAAAAGGTTCTATAAATAACGACTGTTTTTGTATAAAGAACGGAAAGGTATCCAAAACAACCAACCATGCCGGCGGCATTCTCGGCGGCATCAGCGATGGTTCGGAAATCCTTTTAAAAGCCTATTTTAAGCCGACGCCTTCGATTTTTCAGGAACAAAAAACCGTAAACCGCAGCGGGGAAGAAATCGCAATCCAAATTAAAGGACGCCATGACCCCGTGATTGTGCCAAGGGCCGTGGTTGTCGTTGAAGCGATGACTGCTATTACCATCCTCGACATGCTGCTTCAGAATATGACGGCAAGATTGGACAGTATTCAAAACTTTTATCGTAATTAACCTGACAGGAATCGAGTAGAGAAGATTTATCTTCTCCTACTCGTAGCGCCGGACATAAAACAAACAGGGCTGCGCATTAGCTGCACAGCCCAAAATTCATATTTGCGTCTGAAAATTAGTCTTTCAACTCGTGGAAAATAATACAGTTCGCCTGCTTAATCTCCAACTCCTTCCCATTCATTACAATACAATTGTTTTCATAATCAACCCGGAAGAACGTCATTGTGTTCGATTCATGATTTAAACTTACAAGATGTCTGTTATCAGGGAACAACGCCGCGTCCTTTGGATATTCTCCGCTTACCGGCAAGCAGAATAATCTCGTAAGCTTTCCCTCCTCCTTATCAATCTCAAAGAGGGCTACACTGTTTTCCCCTGCATTTGATGCCAAAATATATCTTCCATCACCAGAGATATTAAGTGCACTTGCCGCCACACCTTTCACATCATATTTATCAGAAGTAGGAATTGTTTGAATCAAGTCAAAAAAGGGCTGGTTGTTCTCCTCATGATATGCATAAACATCAATACAGTTTTTCAGCTCACTGATAATATACATAAAACGTCCGTCCTCAGTAAATTTAAGGTGACGCGGCGCAGATTCCAAGTCACACCGGATAATGTCAACCTGGCGCAATGTGCCGCGCTCGTGATTGACGCGATAAATATTGACATAATCAATACCCAAATCCGCCGCACAAAGATATTTGTTATCCCTTGTCATTTTAACACAACTGATATGCGGGCGGAAACTGCGTTCCGCAATGCTTCCAAGCCCCTTATGAAACACCTCATCCGTAATCATTCCCACTGCTCCGCTCTTTTGGTCGATACGCATTACCGTAATCTTTCCATCATGGTACCCCGCGCAAAAGAGAAACTTATCATCATAATCCGTTGAAAGATAACAGCCTCTCATACCGTTAATCAGTGCTCTGCTAATACATTTAAGCCCGCCATCCTTTAAAATCTGAAAACTCTCAACGCCAAAATCCGTAATTGCATAGAGATATTTACGGTTATGGGAAATGGTTACATAGGAGGAGTTGGTGATTTCAACTGAGCTCTTTGGAATAAGGCGTCCTTGTTCCAAGTCTACGTCGAAAATTTTGATACCGTTTTTATCTTTGTCCATTGTGTAAGTTGATACATATGCTACATATTTTTTTGCCATGATAAGCCTCCTTATGATATAAACACGTACTGCCATGTACGGTATTCTTCTTTGTGAAAATTATATCACAGGATTTTTTATTTGTTAAGCGTTTTAAAACGTTTTATGGAAAGCTTTGCAACTTTATTATGATGCCAGTATATCCAGCTCCTTATACTCCGCAATCCGCTGCGCAATCTCTTCCCAAGTCATTTCAGAGCTGACAAACGCATAGTCCGCCTGAATGCGCTCTACCTCCTGCATAATCTGCGGAAGCCCTGCCAAATCCTCCTTACAGGTGCGCAGGTAATAATCCGGCAAAAGCGCACAGGCAATCATCCCCGTTTCCGCCGGGCTGTTCTCCGGTCCCTGGCTTAAAAGCCGCAAGTGGCTGTCAAAATAAAGATTCATTTCTGTCGCCACTAAAAGACCATCCAAATCAAACACTTGGAACGGCTCAGCGCCGGGCACTTCCACCTGTCCGCTAAACTCATCATCACCCAAATCATAGAGCTGGTCGCAGACATCCATCAAAAACTGGAAATCCGCCTGCGAAATCGGCTCCCTGAAAGAGCGCAGAAGCAAATCTACCGCCTCATCTAAATCCCCCAGTACCTCACAGCCCGGAAGATCAGACAGCCGATTTCCTACCTGTACAAGACGCGCCATCGTCATCAGTCCCCATAGCCGAATCTGCAAATCATTTAACGCTTCCGCCTGCTCTTCTATCTGCTGCGGTATCTCGTTCGTCAGCAAAGGTAACTCTTCCAACTCGCCAAGCCGTTCGGAGCAGTCCTCACGAACCGATTTTTTTACCTTTTCATACACATCATCATCCGAACTGTAAATGCTGTCACACCGGCTCAAATACATCCTTGCACGGTTGGGATCGTCATTCTTCATGCAAAAGACACCCATATCGTAGTAAATCTTTGCCATCTCCGGCAAATTCTTATTTTCCTGCGCCTTTAAAAGCCGCTGCTCCAACTCCTCCATATTGCGGGCGGGAAGCACACTGCGAAACAACTGTAACAGATTAGATAATTTTGAACCCATTCTAAACAACCTCCTAATGCCATTTTTATATCCCCATTATAGCGTTTCAGGAAAACCACTGTCAATCATTTACCACCTTCTGATACCCCTCCATCTCATAGATAAAGTCCGGAACCATTCCCTTCTTAAAATGGAATTTTCGCTGCAGCATTTGATTATCCGTATTTGTATGAATGGCAAATTCAAACTCTTCTTCCACCAAATCCGTATATGAGGCAACCTGCCATCTGTAATCAGTATTGAGCGCCTGCTCTAACATCTGTGCCTGCTGCGCCGCATCGTAAACAGATCCAACCTCAACATAATTATAGCTTACATACGGATGTTCTCCGTTATACTCCGTATACTCCTTGCGGTACAATATATTGATATAGTCAATGTCGTCCATGTCAACCGTCTCATATATATCAAAGCCGTATTCCTTAAGCAGCGCAATCGTCTTTGTAAACTGCGGATAAATCAGACTTCCATCATAACGGTCATACCGCACGCCATATCCCATGTTCAAATCTGCCTGATACTCTTCCTGCGTCAGCGGCGAAATACAGCCAATCGGATATGTGTTAAGCACCATGTCAAAATCAAGCTTCAAATACTCCTCCTGATAGGTTTCCAAAAGTTTCGCCTGAAACTCCGGCGTCATATCCAGCTTGGCGCCGCCGAATGTTCCCACGCAGTATAGCTTTTTATATTCCTTCTTCCACCCGTCATTCAGCATCGGGCTGCTTCCCGTTTTATAACTGCTGTCATTAAATACATCTGCCACAAGCGCTTTTGTCTGCGCATCCTCCAAGTCAATGGTATACATTCTGTAAATTTGCTTCCCATTCTTTAAATTGTACCCAAACGTAACTGTCCTGTAATCCTCTTGCGCCTCATTGTCACTTTCATACGAAAGCTGCTCCGATGCAGCCTTTCTCGCCAAGTCCATCACACTCGGATTGCCCTGCATCTTTACACTGCCCATTCGGTAATCTGTCGTCCCGATATACGTATACCACGCCATTCTTCCTCTCCCCGAACTCTTTACAGGCGACACAGCCATCAGGTTCTCAAGCGAAACCGCACAACTTACCAGTTCTGAATCCGCAGGAACATATGTATTGTAACCCAGCACGTCAAACCGCAGAACAACAACAATCACCGCAAGGCAAGCCGCGTTAAACACAAACTGCTTCTTATGGCAAAACGCTCCTTTAATATCCAACCGAAAAATAATCTCCACCAACAGCGCCGCCATCACATACCCAAACAACACGCCAAACAGATACCATGAATCCGCGCCCTTTTCAGAGGCAATA
>CAMWNY010000273.1 GCA_947175775.1 uncultured Lachnospiraceae bacterium
GAGGAGGTCAGCGCGCTGATTGGCAGGCTGATACAAAACGGGGTGGTGCTGACAGGCTTTTACAGGGAAGAGGGCAGTTTGGAATCGCTGTTTATGCAGCTTACGGAAATGTGAAAAATCTTAGATTTTTCACATGGCAAATTTGTGCAGAGGCACAAATTTGCAGGTACATTAAGAATGGAGGAATACAGTGAGAGTTCATATCAATCCGATTGTAAAGAAAGATTTACAGGTGACGGCGCGCAGTATGCGTTTTTGCTGGGGCGTGTTTGCCTACGAGGCGGTGCTTGTTTTGGCGTTTTTGCTCGCGATGGCGGTTATTCAGTCGCAGAGTAACAGTATTTACAGCGATAGCAATATTTACAGTTATTTTATCGCGCTGTTTCCCGTGCTTGCGATTGCGCAGGTGTGCATTGTGGCGCTGACGGTGCCGATTATCACGGCGTCCTCGATTTCAGGTGAGCGGGAGCGTCAGACATTTGACATTATGCTCACGACGTGTATGTCGCCGTTTTCAATTGTGGTCGGGAAGGTGATTTCGGCAGTTATCCGGATTTTGTTTTTTGTGGTGGCGGGAATGCCGATTATGGCGCTTTCCTTTATCGCAGGCGGTCTTGGATGGAGCAGTCTGTTTTATTTTGTACTTACGATTATTCTGCTGTCGGTTTTGTCGGGGAGCATTGGGATTTTGTGTTCCGCACTTTGCCGTAAGTCCATAACGGCGGTAATTTTGTCGTTCGCGTTTTATTTTGTGATTTATTTTATGACGTTTGTGCCGATGATTTTAAAGTATGTGTGGACCAAGGGGAAGAGCGCGGGCGAGTCCATGCTGTTTTTGCTCGCAAATCCGTTTGTGTTTTTTGAGGAGTTTTTTATGCAGATTATGAAAGGAGAATCGCTGTTTGGGAGGGCAGGCTCAAACTTTTCCAGGCAGGATGTCGGTTTTCTGACGTATCATTTGTCACAGGGGAAAACGTGGCTGTTTTTGTCGGCGGCGTGTATTTTTGTGTTGTCGCTGGTTTTTATGGTTGCCGCGGCATGGAAGATTAATCCGATGCATGGGACAGTTGGGAAGAAGGTAACAAAGTAAGCTTTTTGTTTGTGTCGTTTCCTGTCCTTTCATTGACTTTAGTGTGGAAAAGCGTATAATGGAATTATCAACAATAATGAAATGGAGGGCAGGTTACATGAAAGAAAAAACAGCGAGTGAGGAACATAAGACAAAAGGCTTTCGGAGTTTGACGGTAATACTGGTTTTAATTATTTGTATTATGGTTTCTATTCCGACGATTGGATTAGCATGTTTGGGAATTTATGATTTGCGCCAATCGATGGAGGAGTCTGTAGAATTGTACGAGACCTCCATGATGGACGGCTATCTGATGGAGATTAAATCCCAGGTTCAGGGGGCGATAGCGGTCGTACAGAGCTATTATGACCGCAGCCAAAGCGGCGAACTGACGCAGGCACAGGCGCAGGAGATGGCAAAAGACGCAGTTCGCGCCATGCGCTACAGGGATGATGCATCGGGTTATATTTGGATAGACGGTAAGGATTACCTGTTGGTCATGCATCCGATTTTAACGGAACAGGAGGGGAATAACCGATATGACATGACCGATCAGAACGGTGTGACAGTGACGCAGAATGTCGTAGCGTCCGCGCAGGCAGGGGGCGGATACAATGAATTTTATTTCACGAAGTCGGACGGTGTGACGGTTGCACCTAAGATTGCATATTCCGAGATGTTTGAGCCGTGGGGCTGGGCAGTTGCCACGGGAAATTATGTGGATGAAATGAATGCAAAGATAGAGGGAATGAAAGCGTCTATTGAGAAGCAGTTTTCAGGAATGCTGTTAATTTATGGTGTTGCGGCAATTGTGATGCTGTTTGCGGCATTGGCAATATCCGTATTGAGCGGTGTCCGTCTTACAAAAGGCATTAAGATGGTGGAGAGTAATCTTCGTCAGGCGTCTATGGGCGATTTGAGCTTTACGGTCAGTCCGGTACTGATGAAGCGTGCTGATGAAATCGGAGCGATGGCGCGTTCTTTGGAGAATGTCCGTCAGTCGCTGGCAGGAATGCTTGGCAGTGTAGTACATACCGGAGAGAGCCTGATGCAGAGCAGTGAACGGTTTAGCGAGAAGTTTGAACATATTTCAAAGAGTATCAAAGACGCCAATCAGGCGATTGACGATTTGGCACAGGGCGCAACCAACCAGGCGAATGAGACGGAAACAGTGAATGATAAGATTGTAGAGCTGGGCGGCGTTATTGAAGTGGAAAAGACCGGCGTTTATAAGCTGGAAGAAGCCGTATCTGCCATGACAAAACATTCAACGGGCGCTTCTGAGAGCATTAAGGAATTGGAAACGATTACCAAAGCAACGATTGAAGCAATTGATACGGTATCCGTACAGACGAATAAAAACAATGATTCCGCGGCAAATATTAACAAGGCGATTGAGATTATCAAAGGGCTGGCAAATCAAACCAATCTGCTTTCCCTCAATGCAAGCATTGAGGCGGCGAGAGCAGGGGAATCCGGCAAGGGATTTGCCGTTGTGGCGGAAGAAATCCGCAACCTTTCCGAAGAGTCTTCAAGCAATGCGAAGGAGATTGAGGAGATTGTGAAGGAGCTTATCCATAATGTGGAAAGTTCTGTCAACAAAATGGATGAGGTTATGCGCAATGTGCAAAAGCAGCAGACCTGTTTGGAAGAGACAAGAATTGCGTTTCATCATTTAAACAATGAGGTTTCCCTGGTGGAAGAAGTGACAGGGGAAATCGGAGGACAGACGGAGATTTTGAACTCCTTAAAGCAGATTGTTACGGATTCTGTCAACAGTCTGGCAAGTGTGGTTGAGCAGAATGCGGCGTCTACAGAAGAAACGAGCGCCAGCGCGACACTTTTGTCCGAGACAATTGAGGGGTGTGCGGAAGATACGCACGGATTGGTAAACCTGAGTCATTTGCTGAATGAACAGGCAAGCAAGTTCCAGTTATAATTTCATATTTTTTTAAACCGCTGTTTGATTTTGACAGCGGTTTGTTACTGTTTAGACAGGACTTAGCAGTTACTGCTAAGTCCGTGAGAAAACGTATCGCAGTCAAGTAAAAATCCATTTGCGCAACGAACTTGTTCGTTTTGCAAATTTTGCATGGATTTTTACCTGTTACTGGAATGGAGTGAACAGTAACAGCGGTTTTTGTGTAAAGCGAAGAAATCATTGAAAAGTGGAAAGACTTACAGTATGATAAAAGCACAGGAACTTGTTATGGAGCAACGATTTTTGGGGCTGTAAATATGCGGTTACGAAAATTTAGAGGTGTATAGAAAGAGAAAATAAGATGGAGCAAAACGAATTTCTGAAAATCATTAAAACATACCGCCGCAGGTTGAATATGGCAGGATTTCTAAAAATGCTGTTGTTTTCACTGTGCATCGGTGCAGGCGCGGGGATTGTTCTGCAGGCGGCGGCTTTTATCATACCTATATATTATGTAAATCTATATGCCATTGCTTCATTGCTTCTTGCAGTGTTAGCGGCGGTTGTAGGCGCGTTTGTGAAACGGGTCAATATGGAGCAGGCAGCGCTTGTGATGGACCGTTTTGGTTTTGCGGAGCGGATTGTGACCGCTTATGAGAATTTGACGCGGGAGGGCGATTTGATTGTGTTGCAGCGGGAGGACGCGATACGGGAACTGCGTGCGCATCAGGACAGGATACGTATTCCGCTGATGCCGCCTTTTCGGAAAATGCTTTTGCTTTTGGGAATGCTGGCGCTCGTAACGGGGCTTGCGTTTGTGCCTTCTGTGACGAAGGAGCGCGCGTTGGAACAGCACAGTGTGAAAAAGGAGGCAAAAGAGAAGACGCAGGAGTTGGAGGAGCTTGTGGAAACCTTGGAGGAGCTTGCGCAGGAGGAGGCGCTGACGCCGGAGCAGCAGGCGCAATTGCAGGAAATGATTGAGAATCTTGAGTCGTCGCTGTCCGAGTATCAGCAGGCGGTTTCGTCACAGATGCTTGCGGCGGCGTCACAAAAGCTGGATTATAAGTATCAGAATATGGCGGATCAAATGTCCTCTCTTGCGCAGAGCCTGCAGAACGGCGCGTCGGTGTCAGCGGCGTCTTTGGAGGCAATGCAGGAGATGGCGCAGCAGCTGCAGAAAATGAGCGGGCAGCAGCTTGCGCAAAACGGAGAAAACGGACAAAATGGAAACAACGGACAGGGACAGAATGGTCAAGGCGGTCAAGGGAACGGTCAAATCAGCTAAGGACAGGACGGAAAAGGAAAGCGCAA
>CAMWNY010000274.1 GCA_947175775.1 uncultured Lachnospiraceae bacterium
GGTCAAATGTACATCAGTACGGGGGCGCTTCGGACGCATATGATGGGACAAGCTTCTTTCGGGGCGTTGACAGTGAGCTTGCACTCCGCAAGCGTTATAAGGAGCTGTTAAAGATTTTTCACCCGGATAACAAATGTGGGGATACCAAGACGCTGATTAAGATACAGACTGAGTATGACAGTCTTAGAAGCCAGTATTACGAAGGGTAGTACTGGCTTTTGCCTTTTGCGCACAGGTGCCCAAATAAAATATGTCATCAAACCGATAAATCGGTTCGCTGACGGATACCCGGCGAGTGAGTAAGGAAGAACGTTATTGCCATATTCGTTTAAAACAAAAAAAGGAACATGTTCAATGTTCCCTCTTTATGTTGAATTGTAAATTATGCTCTTTCTACTGCACCGGAACGTAAGCATCTTGTGCATACATGCATTCTCTTAGCAGCTCCGTTTACCTTGCATTTTACGTTTCTTATGTTTGCATGCCAAATTGCATTGGATCTTCTATGAGAATGACTTACGTTATTTCCAAAATGAACGCCTTTGCCACAAATATCACACTTTGCCATCGTTAGCACCTCCTCGACTACATTCAGTCATTTGATTCACAACATTAGTATCTTATCAAAAAAACAGATATTTGGCAAGGCTTTTTTTGTAAAAAGTGTAATTATTTTCGTTTCTGTTCTTATGACTCATACAGATTATGGCAATTCTGCCAAAATATATATTTCCTTTTTTTCCAAAAAAGGTTATAATAAGAATAATTATTGTTTAAGGAGGATTTCTATGAAAGGTTCTATGAATACTCATATGGGTAATATTTATATTGATCCCGAAGTCATTGCGCAGTATGCGGGAAGTGTTGCCGTGGAGTGCTTCGGTATTGTCGGAATGGCGTCGGTAAATGTAAAGGACGGCTTGGTAAAGCTTCTGATGAAAGACAGTATTACGCATGGAATATCCGTGAGCATTGTGAATAATAAATTAATCCTTGATTTTCATGTGATTGTTTCCTACGGTGTCAGCATTGTTACGGTATGCGACAATCTGATCAGCAGTGTAAAATACAAAGTGGAAAACTTTACGGGGCTCGAAATCGAAAAGGTAAACATCTACGTGGAAGGTGTTCGAGTAATTGATTAAGGAGGATTTTTGAAGTGGGTTTCAATACAATCGACGCTAAGATGTTTGCAAAGATGTTTTTAGCCGGTGCAAAAAATTTAGAGAACAAAAAAGAATGGATTAACGAGTTGAATGTGTTTCCGGTTCCCGACGGTGATACCGGTACAAATATGTCCATGACAATGATGTCCGCGGCAAAAGAAGTCGCCGCCCTTGAAAATCCCGATATGGCGTCGCTTGCAAAAGCGATTTCTTCAGGTTCCTTAAGAGGCGCAAGAGGAAATTCGGGCGTTATTCTTTCGCAGCTTTTCCGCGGCTTTGCAAAGGTCATCAGGGAATACGATACAATTAATGTGGCAATTCTCGCCGCTGCCTGTGATAAAGCAGTGGAAACGGCATATAAGGCGGTTATGAAGCCAAAAGAAGGTACCATTCTCACCGTGGCAAAGGGGGCAGCAAAGCGTGCCGACGATCTTGCCGTGGCAGGAGAGAAGGACTTGGAAGTTTTTATAAAGGAAGTAATTAAGGAAGCGGAAGTGGTTCTTTCCCAAACACCTGACATGCTGCCGGTATTAAAGCAGGCAGGCGTTGTCGATTCGGGCGGACAGGGTTTGGTTGAGGTATTAAAAGGAGGGCTTGATGCGTTTCTTGGCAAGGAAATTGATTTTTCCGTGGAGGCTGCCGCGTCTGCTCCCAAAACAGGTGCAGTTAGTTCCAACATCGAAGCACAGGCAAATGCGGAGATTAAATTCTGCTACTGTACACAGTTTTTGATTATGCTGGAGAAACCGTTTCACACCAAGCAGGAAACGGATTTTAAGGAGTTTCTGACATCGATCGGCGACTCTATTGTTGTCGTGGCTGATGATGAGATTGTCAAGGTACATGTGCACACAAACGATCCCGGACTGGCAATGCAAAGAGCGCTGAACTACGGACAGCTGACGACAATCATCATAGAAAACATGCGTTTGGAACGCGACGAAAAAGTTTCGGAGATGATGGAAAAAGAGATGCAGGGCGCTTCTGTTTCTGCATTCGAAGATACACAGGTTCCTATGGAACACAAAGATACGGGCTTTATTGCAGTATCGGTCGGTGACGGAATCAATGAGATTTTCCGTTCACTTGGCGTGGACTATATTATTGAGGGCGGGCAGACGATGAATCCGAGCACGGAGGATATGCTCAACGCAATCGACAAAATCAATGCTGACAATATTTTTATTTTCCCTAATAATAAAAACATTGTGTTGGCGGCAAATCAGGCTAGTCAGCTTACCACAGACAAAAATATTGTTGTAATACCCACTAAGACAGTAGCACAGGGAATTACGGCGATTATCAATTACGTGCCGGATATTTCCGTGGAGGAAAATGAGGCTGTGATGACGCGTGAGGCGGGCAATGTGGCGACTGGACAGGTAACTTATGCAGTGCGTGACACCATGATTGACGATAAGGAAATTCATCAGGGCGATTTTATGGGTATCGGTGACAAGGGTATTCTTTCAGTGGGTACGGATTTGCAGGCGGTTGCTTATGAGATGACAAAAAAAATGATGCAGGATGATTATAAGCTGATTAGCATCTATTATGGAGATGATGTAGAAGAAGTTCAGGCACAAAAGCTTGCGGACAAAATAAAAGCAGCCTTTTCAGATTGCGACATCGAACTTCAGTTTGGCGGACAGCCAATTTATTCGTACATTATTTCGGTGGAATAGAACGATGCAGCTTGGCGATTCGATTACAGCAATCAGCGGTATAGGCGAAAAGACAGCCGCGCTGTATCACAAACTGAATATTTTTACAGTCCATGATCTGATTACCCATTATCCGAGGGATTACGAGGAGTGGCGCGATATTGTCCCCATTGGGGAGCTTCGGGCAAATCAGATTCATGCTATACGGGGGATGATTATCGGCGCTCCCCAAACGCTCCATATCAGGAAAAACATGACGATTACAAACGTGCGCGTGAAAGATGCAAGCGGCGCGTGTGACATCACATATTTTAATATGCCATATATGAAAAATATGCTGCAGACAGGAAAGCAGTGTATTTTTCGCGGGCGCGCCGTCTTAAAAAACAATCGGATGGTTTTGGAACAGCCAAAGATAATCAGTCCGCAGGAGTTTGAAAAAAACCTGCACAAGCTTTCGCCGGTTTATCCCACGACAAAAGGGCTTTCCGTTGCCGCCGTCACAAAGGCAGTGCGAACGGCTGTAGATGCACTTTCGTTTGAGGAGGACTATATTCCGGAGTCCATGCGGAAAAAATACGGACTTTGTGATTTGCGTTTTGCCGTAACCGGTATTCACTTTCCCGCGGACAGGGAGGAAATGGTTGCGGCACGGAAACGGCTTGTGTTTGAAGAATTTCTGTTTTTTATCATGTCGGTTATGGTGCTTAAGGATATGGCTTCGCGCGAGGTCAATGATTGTCCGATGATGCGCATTGATGCGTGTCGGGATTTTATTGAGAAGCTACCGTATCAGCTTACCAATGCGCAGCAGCGTGTATGGGCGCAGATTGAGGAAGATATGTGTTCAACGCGTCTGATGAACCGGCTTGTTCAGGGAGACGTGGGTTCAGGAAAAACGATTGTGGCGATTCTTGCGATGCTGATGTGTGTGATGAACCATGCACAGGCAGCTTTCATGGCGCCGACAGAGGTACTTGCAAAACAGCATTTTGAAACAATCTCGGAACTTGCCGAAAAATATAACCTTCCATTTAAGCCTGTCCTATTGACGGGCTCTTTGACGGCACGGGAAAAACGGCGCACAAAGGAAAGCATTGCGCTTGGCACCTGCAATGTTATCGTAGGTACACAGGCACTGCTTCAGGATGATGTGGACTTTTATAATCTACGTCTTGTGATTACGGATGAACAGCACCGTTTTGGCGTGAAACAGCGTGAAACATTGGCACAGAAGGGGTTGCAGCCGCATATTTTGGTGATGAGTGCAACGCCCATTCCGCGGACGCTTGCAATTATTTTGTATGGAGAACTTGACATATCCGTGATGGACGAGCTTCCGGCAAACAGACTGCCGATTAAGAACTGCGTGGTCAATACGGACTACCGCAAAAAGGCGTATCAGTTTATTGCAAACGAGGTTGCAGCTGGCAGACAGGCTTATGTTATCTGTCCGATGGTGGAAG
>CAMWNY010000275.1 GCA_947175775.1 uncultured Lachnospiraceae bacterium
AATAATCAATATCCTGCTTTTTCTTGTGCCGCTTGCGCGGTTCAAATCAGAATATGAGGAACAAGTCGGAACGGAATTGAATTATTCCGAGCGGACCTTTAAACGGATACGGAAAAATGCGCTAAAGAAGATGGAATCGTTTCTTTCTGAGGGTGAATTTAAGGAATATATTAACGAAAGCTAACACAATTTTGACACCTTTTTGACACTCTTTTGACATGGTTTTGTCACTTTATATTTTGATATGAAAAAGATATACTAAGCATAGCGACGATGTATACAAAATAGGATATATTGAGAGCAGAACTATAATTATGTAAGTGACAAAGGAGGAAATTAAACAAAATAAAAGGAATGAAATATTTAAAAATAATGGTTCTTATGGCTGCGTACTGCATAGGTGCTGGAACGCTTACGAGTACAGCATATGCTCAAACGACTGCTGTTTATGAGGTGGAACCAAATGATACTATGGATACGGCGCAAGAATTAGAACCAAATCAAACTACAGCAGCTGATAATTCAGCGGGAACAGAAAAAGTGAATATGCTGTACGGAAAAATTTCATTAGGAGATCAAGATTGGTATAAGGTTTATTTTCAATCAGGAAAACAGTATATTTCATTAAGTTCAGGAGAGAATGAAGCATTCTTTCAAGTGTCACTTTATAAAGAGAATGGAGAACTTATAGACGAATGGTTCCATGATGAAAGCTATAAAGGATCGGTAGGTTATGATTATGATGTAACAAAAGGTTATCACTACGTGAAAATTACAGGAGTTACGTCTTATTCGGGAGGGTATAATTTAAGTGTAGGAGATCCTAGGTATTATACAGGAGGAGATAAGCTGACGCTGGATAGTGTTACTATGTCAGGAGGAACAGCTAAGACAGTTTCATTTAACTGGTCTGACCGTTTAGATATACCTAAGATGCTGTTGTGGATGTGATAATGATATCGGGTGTTAGAAGTACAGAGGCATCTGGTGTTACATATGAATGCGTAGCTAGTAAAAAAAGCATAAAGACAGTTTTATATCCGTGGAACTTGCGTAAGCTGTGTAATAATAATTTATTAGCAAGAAGTAAGTGGAACATCACATTTGGGTATAAAAAAATGTTACATTTACGCCTACTATATCAATTCAATATTTTTATCCGATTGGTAGAGAGGGAAAAATGGTTAATTAAATAAGGATGTGTATAAATAATGAAGATAGGTAAAAATATTGTAAATGAACGGGCAGGACTTCGCGTAGAGCAAAATCAATTGGCGATAGAGCATATTAAATCGCAAAAGAAAAAAATAACAAAAAAATCCAAAGATAATTATACAACATCTCCGCAGCCAAGATATTTCAATTATACAAAGAAATATGCACAGAAAAGCAGGACGGATTTGTATGAGGGCTATCTGCCAATGGAATTTATCAATTTGTTAAATGGAGATGATGACAGTGAGATAGGGGTATATATTGATGGGGACAGCCTGTTTGAGTACAAGGGGATTCGGTTTACGCGAAAAAACATTCCTGAGATACCGGAGAGTGAATTTGAAGAAATTAAGGCAGTAAATAATGTAATTGATTTTGGAAAAAGCAATTATTTTAAATATGTTTCACGCAATGGTAAAGAGTATCGCTTATATTCAACAAAGAAAGGGTGCATCAGTTCCCTTGAAACAGACCGGCTTCTTAAAAAAGAGAATGATTTAGCACTTCAAAGATATGCACATTTTTGGAATTGGTGTATGGAGGATGTTACAACTTTAAATAATAATGCTCCTGCTGTGGGGTTTACGCGTAAGGAGGAGCAAAAATATCTTGAAGAAATGGGGGTAGGTTACGGATTTGTCACAATCAAAATGGGTAATAGAGAAAATACCTTATTCCGCACAAAAAGTAAATGGCATGGGGAACTGATTAACAAGTATAAATATGATTCAAAGTATGAGTATATGCGTACATCAGTATTTGGCAAGCAGTTTGGAGCAGGTGCAGTTATAACAATCGGTGGTAAAGAGTATATATTTGACGCGAACTGTCAAATTGACATCCCGTATGGCGCGGATATTTATGATGTGAAGTATCCTCCGACATTAGATAAGAGATCGGATATGTGAAATGCGGAAGCACTAGCAGAATTGGAAGTCTTAAATAGGCTTCCTTTTTGCTCAAAAATGGAAGATACATTGAAAATAGGTGAAAACTTATGATAAGATAAACCATATAATAATCGTTTTGGGGGAGGAAAAGAAAGTAAAAGGGCAGAAGAAAGATTGGATGAAAGGAAGTGTAGGCATGGGAATTTATCTGAATCCGGGGAATAAAGGCTTTGGGGAGTCGATTCGTTCTAGGATTTATGTAGACAAAACAAATTTGATTGTGTGTACGAATGAGGTTATTAATACGCAGGAGGTGCTTCGGGAACTGCCCACAGTTCTCGGTTTCGCAGACATTGTTTTCCTCCCGTTGCCCCACACAAAAACACCGGCAATCGTAGTTGAACTCAAATATGACAAAACCGCAAACACGGCAATACGGCAGATTAAGGATCGTCATTACACGCAGGCACTGGAAGAATACAACGGTGAAATTCTGCTCGTTGGGATAAACTATGATAAAAACAATGAAAACAAGCCGCATAGCTGCATAATTGAAAAACTGCAAAAAGAGCATACCTGTTAAAAACAGCAAAGGCATTAGCGGCATCAGGGTGCCGCTAACGCCTCTATCAATGCCACACTATCCTCAAGATGCTCCGTATTGGCAATTACAACCGCGTAAAGCGGTTCTTTCTTTTCGTTGGTCTGATTATAAGTCTTTTCAAATTCTGTTCCTGACAAATTAATTGCAAAATATCCGTCAATTCCGTCGGCTAAATCCACATTCCCATTTTCATCTTCCGTCAGGTTTGCCGTGTCATAACAGAGCATTTCCTGCGTTGAAAGATAGGAAAGCAAATCATCTGAGAGCGCCGTGTCCAAAGGAAGGCAGGCGTTTAGCGCAAGCAGATAGCGGTACATGTCCGCGCCGCAAATCGCAACGTCCATTCGTTTGGAAGAAATCGTCGTCATGACTTCTACTTCGTAGAGATAGTAGTATCGATTGTCATAGTCGAAGGGCTGATCCTGATTGACATCAACATCTCCTTCCTTCCCGTCGCTTTTTAATTCCTGCGTAAAGCTGCGAAACCACGCGCCGCAGTCATCCTCTGTGTTGAGCACAACGCATACGCGCAGCCTGCAGGGTTTTTGCCCTTCCCAAAGCATATGGGCGAACGTGCCGACAATCACGACAACACAGACGCAGACAAGAATGCGCCATCGATAATAATCCCACAAAAACTGAAGCTTTCCGCGTGTGTCAAGCCGTTTGAGCGTATCCAAATCCTGCCGGAGTTCTGCTCGCAGAGATGATGTATTTTTGACATGCGGATTTTTATTTTTCTTCATGTGAATCGTCCTCCTCATGCTCCGAAAGAAATGACAACGGTTTTAGTTCCTCTTCCGCAAACGGGTCGGGCAGGTAGGGCTTTAAAATCTTTAACAGCATTCCGGTTTGAAAACGGCACACCAGTCCGAACGCAATGAATATCAAACCCGGAAGCAGGTGACACGCCCAAAGTCCCAACGCCAGTGCAAACACCATAAGAAGCGTTCGCCCGAGGTTTCGTATGGAGAGGACAAACGCCCAAATAATAAGGTCTTTATTTTTTTTCTCGAATTTAGAAAGAAGTGCAAAGGCGTAAAGGGTAATAAACAGCCAAATCAGAAAAAGCACTGCGAAAAATACCATAAAAAAAGTATAAATGCCCGTTCCGGCATGATAACACATGGAAATATCCAATAGCAGAAATGTGCCGATTGCTGTCATCGGAATGCCAAGGAGAATCCCTTGTTTTAAGTTTTGGCGGAATGAGTGAAAGAAATCCTTTGATAAATATGTTTCTTCACCGCGCACAAGATTAATCATCGCGTAATAAAGCGCGGCAGTGGCAGGACCGATTGTGATAATCGGTAAACAGCATAAAAGCCAAAGCAGGTTTAGGACAAACAAATCAAAAATACTGCCCATTCCCATCCAAAAGGGGTTGTCCGAGCGGAAAAATTTATTCATGTGAAAACTCCTTCCTGTTATTGTTTTTTGATGAAAATGGCTATACGTTTCCGCATAGTCTCGTCCGTTGCCAGTTCTGTCTGAGTTAAGTCTAACACATTCAGAGTAAAGTTGTCATTATAAATATAGTGTTTTTTCACATTCATCATTTTATGCGT
>CAMWNY010000276.1 GCA_947175775.1 uncultured Lachnospiraceae bacterium
TACCGGCGTCAGTTCTCCCTTCTGCACCCTTTCCAAATCAAATTCCGCACTGGCTCCGTCAAGCAGATCTATTTCATCGCGCAGAGTCGAAAGCGCCTCGTCACCGAGCTGTTCCGCTAAAAGCGCCTCGTCATCCATCGAAATAACCGTCGTCTCGCCTTCCTTTGTCCCCTTTTGGGTGTCGGAGTAAGTCAGCACATGGTTCTCATGCCTGTCATAAACACCCTTAAAACGTTTTCCAGAGCCAATCGGCCAGTTTACGGGGCATGTCGCAATGCCAAGCTCTTTTTCAATTTCATCCAAAAGCTCAAACGTGTCGTTCGCGTCCCTGTCCATTTTATTGATAAAAGTAAAAATAGGAATGCCGCGCATACCGCATACCTTAAACAGCTTTCTTGTCTGCGCCTCCACACCCTTTGACGCGTCAATCACCATAACTGCCGAATCCGCCGCCATCAGCGTACGGTACGTGTCCTCCGAGAAATCCTGATGTCCCGGTGTGTCAAGGATATTGATGCAGTACCCGTCGTAATTAAACTGCAAAACCGATGAAGTTACCGAAATACCTCTCTCCTTCTCAATCTCCATCCAGTCGGACACGGCATGTCTTGCCGTCGCCTTTCCCTTGACGCTTCCCGCCAAATTGATTGCCCCGCCATACAAAAGAAATTTCTCCGTCAAAGTCGTCTTTCCCGCATCGGGATGCGAGATAATGGCAAAGGTTCTGCGCTTGTTGATTTCTTCCGCAATATTGCTCAACTCTATTTCCTCCGTTCCTTTCCTTAACGTAAGATTTTCATCCGAAAACCCTAAAGACTGCGTCCGCCAAAAACGAGCCCGCTGTTCTTTAGAATATCATATTTTTTCCAAAAAGGCAAACCGGAATAACACCTGTCAATCGACATCTTCCGGCAAATGGTATACATACAATCCGTATAAACGTATAAATGTATAATCTGTATAAATCAGTGGACAAATACAGTGATGCATTATATAATATAGCTATATATTACTTATTTGTCCTGAGCAAAAACATTATACAGTCAAAACTATTTAGTACCATATCATACATACATGCGTGATATGTGAGAGTGCATAATTTAATTACTCAAAGTTCCATGTCATAGATGATTTCTGTAAATCAATGTCATTTTCCCTTAAATTCTTACTCATTTCTGTGATAGTACTGAACAGTTCCATACAGTCCGACTGCACAGAAGAAATAACAAATATATCAGGAAACGTAAAGCAGCCTGCGTATTCGGCGCATCCGAATACAGGGAGTTTTTCACTGTTCCGGCAAAATGCAAAGAGTAAGGAGACGCAATACTATGTTAAAAAAATTGAACAATCTAAAAATCAGAGACCGCCTGATTAGAGCCTTTATCACAATCGCATGCATCCTGTCAGCAGTATCCGTCGTAATCTTAGTGACCATGTTTGTCATGTCAAGATTTTACGCTGCTACTGTTGTGGATTATGGTTTTGCACAGGGCGATATCGGAAGAGCCATGACGCAGTTTGCGGATTGCCGTTCCGCAATGCGCGGTATCATCGGATATGACGACCAAACAGCCATTGACACTTTGCTTGCAAACCATGAAGAATATAAAAACCAATTTATGACGGAGTTTAGCAATCTTGAATCCACAATGGTTACACAGGAAAATAAAGCGCTTTATCAACAGGTACAAGACAAGCTTGACGATTACTGGAGCTTTGAGTCAGAAATCATCACCCAAGGCGCCACAACAGACATAGAACAGTGCAAGCTTGCACAGGACAAAGCGCTCTATGAGCTTGCGCCCATGTACAATGAAATTTATGAAGAACTGACACAGATTATGGATGTTAAGGTGGATAAAGGACAAACGGTGTCCGACTTTCTTGCATTGCTTGTGATTATCCTGATTGTAGTAATTCTTGTGATTATCACTGCTGCAATTATCTTTGCAATTTCTATCGGCAGAGGCATTGCAGACAGTATTGCAATCCCGCTGGATAATATTAAGGACCGTTTAGATACCTTTGCACAAGGCGATCTTAGCTCACCGTTCCCGACTGTTGATACAAAGGATGAGCTTGCCGATATGGTTGACGTAACAATCTCTATGGCGGCTGCTCTACAGTTTATCATTAACGATGTCGGCTTTATTCTAAAGCAAATGTCAGACGCCGACTTTACCGTTATCAGCAAAGACCGCTCTAAATACATAGGCGATTTTGAACAAATCCTGACCGCTATGAAACAGCTGAAAAGGCAAATGGTTGAAACAATGGATTCTATCAGTGAAGCATCTAATCAGGTATCTGCAGGCGCAAACAACTTATCCGAAGCCTCACAGAGTCTTGCGGAAGGTGCAACCGACCAGGCAGGCGCCGTCGAGGAAATGCAGGCGACCATAACAACCATTTCCGATGATATCCGCATTACTGCCAACAGCGCCGAAGAATCTTATAATCAGGCGCGTACCTATGCCGGTGAAGCAGAACGCAGCCGCAAGGAAATGAAAGCGATGATGGAAGCAATGTCCAGGATTAATGACGCTTCACAGCAGGTTGGAAACATTATTTCCGAAATTGAAGACATTGCCTCACAGACAAATCTGCTTTCGTTGAACGCCTCTATCGAAGCAGCAAGAGCCGGTGATGCAGGAAAAGGCTTTGCAGTCGTTGCAGACCAGATTCGTCAGCTCGCAGAACAGAGCGCCCCCTCTGCCGCGGAAACCAGAACCCTGATTGAGACGTCACTAAGCGCAATTGCCGACGGAAGCAAGACTGTAGATATTGTCAATACCTCCATTGATCATGTAGTGGAAGGAATTGAACGCATTGCCCAATCGTCAAAAGCAATCAGCGAGATGTCAAACGATCAGGCGGAGGCAATGAAACAGGCAGAGCTTGGTGTCAGCCAAATTTCCGAGGTTGTCCAGTCGAACTCCGCAACAGCGCAGGAATGCTCGGCAACAAGCGAGCAGCTGTCAGCACAGGCAATTACAATGGACGCACAGATTAGCAAATTCAAGCTTCCTACTGAAATATAAAATTTGTAAAACAAAATTGCAGTCGCAAAAGGAGCTGTCACACCAAACTGGTGTGCGCAGCTCCTTTTTATGCACACGGGCACCCAAAGGAAATATGTCATCAAACCGATAAATCGGTGCGCTGACGGGTGCCCGGCGCGACGAGTAGGGGAGAAGGTCGTTCCCCTGCTCGATTCTTATTATTCCGCACCGGATACCGTGATAATAATATTTTCCGGCGCAATTGAGGTCTTCCTCTGTACAATGTCTATAATCTGTGCCGTCTGTGCGTCCGTAAGGCTCGGCGCTTCAACCATCACATCCGCAACGTCACCGCTGATGCTTACGACTGTCTGCGTGTATCCCTTCGCCTCCAAAAGAAGCTGTGCATCTGATTCCTTCTGCGCGGTTTCCGTGAGGACAATCATACTGTTGATTGCATCCTGCTTTGCATCCTCCGTAAGCGTATCATTGTTGATAATCTCCAGCAGTGTTTCCTTGTTCTGCGCTCTTGTCTGCTCCTTTAAAAGCTTTGCGCCCGCAAGGGTAGAAACGCCTGACGCACTTGTAAACACTGCTTCTCCGGGAATTTCCTGTTCAATTACATTTGCCTCCGCAGCATCCGCATTGGACGCCAACACGCCGTGTCCGTCGGTACTTTCTGCCGCCGCAAGGGTGGTATCGTTTCCTTCCATACCGCTGCTTAGGTAATTTTCCGTGATACTGGCGTCATCGCTGTCTAAGCTTAAAATATCCCCATCCGTACCTGTTATCTGCGCATATTCCGAATAATCGGAAATTGTTCCATCCGTATCTTCCCTGAGTGATATGGCATACATATCCTCGTCTGAAATCTCATATGTAAGCTCGCTGCCGCTGCCGTCCACGGAGATAAAATCCTCCTCGCCAATCCGCGTTCCTGCAAAGTTTAAGTACCCTGCAACCGCTATCATTACCGCCAGCGCCGTAATCATAATCTGGTTTTTTCTTAATATTTTTTTCACCAAACCATATCCTTCCTTGTTTCTCTTTGCTATTTATATAGTATTCAACAGCATGCCCTATTATACTTCTTTTTTTCAATTGATTACCTCCACCTTGTTCGCCTCAAGCCCGTAAAGCGCCATAACAAGATGAACAAGCCGCACCCGCGCCTCCGCGTTAACCGCCCGCGATAACCGAAGCGCTACACCGGTAATCTTAGGACTGACATAACGTTTTACAATCGGCACTTCCTGACCGTCTTCGGTT
>CAMWNY010000277.1 GCA_947175775.1 uncultured Lachnospiraceae bacterium
CCCTGGACACCCTGATTAAGAGTCAGGTGCTCTACCAACTGAGCTAGCGGTGCATTCACTTACTGAACAATAAATACTATATCATTGAAATAAAGCAGTGTCAACACTTTTTTTAAAAAAAGTTAATTGAATTTTTAAAAATATTTAAACTAAATAAATAAAATATAAAAAGCAAACATAATTTGTCTGACATTTAAAGTATTTTAAATAAAATGTCGTATTTTAATTTTACAAACAAGTATAAAAATTCCGTAGAATTGCTTTTTCATAAAAATACATGTAAAATTCATAGAAGATATGCTATACTCAGTATAAAAAACGGACCGGCATGGAGGTTAAAATGATATTTGAAACACATGCCCATTATGATGATGAGGCTTTTGATGAGGACAGAGATATTCTTTTGTCCTCTATGCGTGATAATGGAATAGAGTATATTGTAAATGTAGGAGCGAATTTAGAGAGTACGGCAGCAAGCTTGGAACTTGCCGCAAAATATCCGTTTGTCTATGCGGCAGCAGGCGTGCATCCAAGTGAAACAGGAACGCTCGACGAGCCGGGCTTTGCGTGGCTGAAAAAACAATGCGCTATGGAAAAGGTAGTTGCTGTAGGAGAAATCGGGCTAGATTATTATTGGGATGAACCGGCGCATGACGTGCAGAAAATTTGGTTTGTGCGTCAGCTTGACCTGGCACGGGAATTAAAAAAGCCTGTAATTATTCATTCCAGGGATGCCGCAAAAGATACGTTTGATATTATGACAGAAAAAAAGGCGGGCGAAATCGGCGGTGTTGTTCATTGTTATTCATACAGCGCTGAGATGGCGCTTGACTTTGTAAAAATGGGTTTTTACATTGGAATTGGCGGTGTAGTTACATTTAAGAATGGAAAGAAGATGAAAGAAGTGGTAGAGGCGTTGCCGATAGAGCGCATTCTCCTTGAAACGGACTGCCCGTATCTTGCACCGGAGCCAAACAGAGGTAAAAGAAATTCATCGCTGAATTTGCCGTATATAGCACAAAAGATTGCGGAAATTAAAGGACTTTCCTATGATGAAGTTGTCGCAATAACGACAAAAAATGCGGAAAGAATGTATCATTTATAACGACGGGATTATAAATACTGAAAAATGACACACATGTCATTTTTTAAATTACACTTTTGAAAGGAAAATTTATGACGACACTTGGAAATCCGACAAACACTATAGCTGTTTTGCAAAAATACAATTTTAATTTTCAAAAAAAATTTGGACAGAACTTTTTGATAGACGCAAATATTCTTGAAAATATCATTATGGCAGCAGGCGTAAACAAAAATGATTGTGTATTGGAAATTGGTCCGGGCATCGGTACGATGACGCAGTATCTTTGTGAAAATGCACGCGAGGTCGTGGCAGTGGAAATTGATAAAAAGCTGATACCGATTTTACAGGAGGATACACTTTCTTCCTATGATAATATTACGATTATCAATGAGGATATTTTGAAGGTGGATGTCAACGCGATTGTGCAGGAGAAAAATGGCGGGAAACCGGTTAAAGTAGTTGCAAACCTTCCTTATTATATTACAACACCGATTATCATGGGACTTTTCGAGAGTCATGTGCCCTTGGAAAGTATTACAATTATGGTACAAAAAGAGGTCGCAGAGCGTATGCAGGTAGGTCCCGGTACAAAGGATTACGGTGCGCTTTCGCTTGCCGTGCAGTATTATGCAAAGCCGAAGGTAATGATGACTGTTCCGGCAAGCTGTTTTATGCCCCGTCCAAATGTTGACAGTGCTGTCATTAAGTTAACGCGTCATGAGCATCCGCCGGTGCAGGTTCAGAATGAAAAAATGATGTTTGACATTATACGGGCTGCCTTTAATCAGCGCAGAAAAACGCTGGTTAATAGTCTTAATAATGCAGCTGGATTAACTATTAATAAGGAAAGAGTATTTAGCGTACTTGAACAGATGAACTTGCCTGCAACGATAAGAGGTGAGGCGCTTACACTTGAACAATTTGCAGAACTTGCAGACTCACTCTAGTTATTTTTAATCTGAAAATAGTCAGTATGCCTTGAATATAATAGCTTTCTTACAGAAACCGACACATAATTCGTTGACATAAAGGGATTGTTATGCTAAACTTACAATGTGTAAAATTAAGGAAATTATAGTGTATAATAACAATAATTTTATGAGAAATGACACATATGTCATTTTAGGGAAGTATTATTAAGGGTAATGTTGTCAGAGGTGATGGAACGTGGACAAGTACGAGTACAAAGTTCGTTCAGAGGAAATTACAAAATTAATTGATCAAAAGCAATATATTGAAGCTGTAAATGTGGCAGACACTGTTGACTGGAGAAGAGTCAAGAGTGCATCAATGCTTTTAAAAATTGCAGCTTTATATAGTATAAACAGGAGAAATGAGGACTGCCGGGATATTTTACTGCTTGCTTATGATAAATATCCGTCGAATCGTTCGGTGGTATATTCTCTTTGTGAAATTTCAATTGAATTACAGGATGTTGTTGTAGCGATTGAATATTATAAGCAGTATGCGCAAATGGCACCAAAGGATTTTGGAGTGTTAGTGTTGCGCTATCATATTTTGGAAGCACAAGAAGCAAGTCTTGAAGAGCGGATAGCGCTTCTTGAAGAGATGAAAAAGAGGGATTATCAGGAAGAATGGGCACTTGAGCTTGCTGAAAAATATCATCAGATTGGATATGGCACAAAATGTGTTGAGGAATGTGATGACATTATTTTGTGGTTTGGCGATGGCCCAAATGTGATGAAAGCCATGGAATTAAAGCAGCAGCACGTTCCGCTTACGAGAGTCCAACAGGAAAAATATGACAGGATGTTAGGCAATGCGCAGAATAATTATAGTGAAGAGATATATTCTGCGGATGACAGCTATGGTGAAAATGAAACGTATATTGAGGAAGAAATGTATAGTCAGGATGGCTATAGTGAAACTGGTTATACGGAAAATGGAGAATATATCGGAGAAGAACCATATAGTCAGGATGCCTACATAAATGACAATTATACTCAAAACAGCTATACTGATGACAATTATACAGATGCCGATTATACAGAGGATGAAAATTATCTTCAGGAAAATAATCGTGTACAAGAGTATACGGATGAATACTATACAGATGCTTATGCACAGGATAATTTTTATACAGAACAGACTTATGACGAAACAAATAAACCAATTATATATGAAGATGGGATAAATAGCAGCTATACCAGCGTAATCCGTGAATTTCCGCAGCAGCCTTCTCCTTCTGCATCAGAGGATATGAGTCAGTACAATACAATAAATCTTCAAAAAGTAGTGGCAGAAGGTATGATGGAGATTTTTTCTGACAGTGAAGATATTTTTGCAGAAGAGACAAAAGAATTTAATACGAGTGAAAATGAAGAAATTCTGATAGATGAAAAATCGGATGAAGAGATTTTGGAAGAGCCTCAAGAGCAGGATGACTCCGTTTCAGAGAATACATATACAAGTAAAGTTGCAGAGATAACAAGCGGTGTATCGGAAGTTGCGCCAAAGCCGCATACAGGCGCTATTAAAAAAGTATTTGTTCCCGGTGATAATTCTCGGGCAATTAAAGCAGAGTCAGATATTGATACATTGCGTGATACAACGGAACGCAGTGTGAATGAGGAACATACACGTATGGAAATGAATTCAGAAAATGTTTATCATAATACTGATTTTTTGAATATGGAAACGGCCAGTGAGACAGCTTTTCAGCCAATGACAGGTCAAATGAATATCAATGATGTGCTTTCCGAGTGGGAAAATATAAAACTTAACAATGCAAAAAAACATCAGGAAGAAATAAAGCAGCGTGTGCTTACACAAACAGGTAAAATATTTGCAAACTTTGATGATTCATTAAAAAGCGGGGTACTTGGCGAGCTTGAGAAGGAAGAACAAAAGGCGAAGGATAATTTTCTTGCGGCAGATGTAACCGGCGATATTCCTAAACCGCAGGCAAATGAAGCAGGCGATGACGAATATGATGTTTCTTATATAGCGCCAGGGTCAAATAAACAGATTATTACGGAAATTGAGGCGGTTGTAGCTAAAGAGCTTGGTTCAACACGTGTAATTCCGAAGGCTGAGGTTCAAAGAGAACTTGAGGTGGCTGATAAACAAATTTATAATGCTGACAGCGAACTATATGAAGACGAAGTAAATGAAGTATATGATGAATCAAACGAAGCATATGACGAAGCGAATGAAGTATAT
>CAMWNY010000278.1 GCA_947175775.1 uncultured Lachnospiraceae bacterium
CGACAGGGCGTTCGGGGCGGTCTTTTCTGGCACAGCAAAAATCGCTCGGCGCGGGAAACGGATTCATTGAGGAAATGATGGAAGGGCAGAAGGTGGTCAAAGTGTTCTGCCACGAGGAAGAAAATATGGAACGGTTTAATGTGCTCAACGACGAGCTTTTTGACAGCGCTTACAACGCGAACCGTTTCGGAAACATGTTGGGACCGATTAATTTACAGCTTGGAAACGTGAGCTACGTGGTGTGCGCGATTGTCGGCGGCGTGCTTGCAATCGGCAATATCGGCGGACTGACGCTTGGCGGCTTGGCGAGTTTTCTGACATTCAACAAGAGCTTTAACATGCCAATCAATCAGGTGAGTATGCAGTTTAACTCAATTATCATGGCGCTTGCAGGTGCAGACAGAGTGTTTCAGCTGATTGATGAGCAGCCGGAGGAGGACGCGGGATATGTGACGCTTGTCAATGCCGAGGAAGTAAACGGTGAAATGAAAGAAACGAATAAGCACACGGGTATGTGGGCGTGGAAACACTATCATAAGGACAGCGATACGACGACGTACCAGCGGCTTGAAGGCGGCGTGGTGTTTGACGATGTGGATTTTGGCTACAACGACGAGAAAATGGTTCTCCACAATATTAAGATGTTTGCCGAGCCTGGGCAGAAGATTGCCTTTGTCGGCTCTACGGGTGCGGGAAAGACGACGATTACAAATTTAATCAATCGTTTTTACGATATTCAGGACGGTAAAATCCGTTATGACGGAATTAATGTTAATAAAATTAAGAAAGCCGATTTGCGGCGTTCGCTCGGCATTGTGTTACAGGATACGCATTTGTTTACGGCGACGGTCATGGAAAACATCCGATACGGAAAGCTTGAAGCGAGCGACGAGGAAGTTATTGCGGCGGCGAAGCTTGCCAATGCGCATGGCTTTATTGAGAGGCTCCCGCAGGGTTATGACACGCTGCTGACGGGAGACGGCGCAAATTTAAGTCAGGGACAGCGGCAGCTTCTTGCCATTGCAAGGGCGGCGATTGCGGACCCGCCCGCGCTGATTTTGGATGAGGCGACAAGTTCGATTGATACGCGTACCGAGAAGATTGTGCAGGACGGCATGGATAAGCTGATGAAAGACAGGACGACGTTTGTGATTGCGCACAGGCTTTCGACGGTAAGAAACAGCGACTGCATTATGGTGTTGGAACAGGGACGGATTATCGAGCGCGGGACGCATGACGAGCTGATTGCGGAGAAAGGGAAGTATTATCAGCTTTATACGGGAAACGCGATTGCAAATTAATTAGGTACTTGCCATATTTTCATAAAACTGATAAAATTTAGTTTAGGATTATGTAGTTTGTGCAAGCATGCACTGTTACGGATGAGGAGAGAAATTATGGCATTCTCAAAGGGAAAACGGATTGAGGACGAAACGAGCAAGCGCATTGTTGACCTTGCGGTGAATATTGGCTGTAAAGAAGGTGCAGGCGCGTTGACTGTGACGCGCCTGTGCCGGGAGTTAAATTGTGACAGGCGCGTGATTTATAACCGGTTTCGTGATATTGACGAGATTAATATGCTTATCGCAAAGCGCTGCAATGAGGAGCTGATTCAAAAGGCGCAGGAGCAGGTGCCGCAGAACGTGTCTTTTTATGAGTGCTTTATGGCAAGGATTATGACGGTCTTTACATATATATACGAGAAAAACGCTTCATTTCAGTATTATACCGCACTGTACGAGGTGTCGCCAAATGGCGTGCGCAACGAACTGCTGCAGGACTGGGAGCGTATTATCGAGGAAGGAAAGGCGCTTGGTGCGGTGAATGCAGAAACAGACAGCAGACGTGCGGCGGAAACGCTTTGGATTGTCATCACGAGTATTGGCGGAATGCTTGCCGCAAATACAGGGTATCCGTATCAGGACGCGCGTGATACCATGCTCTATGGCGTGCGGGCTGTCTTTGAAACGATGAAAATACGATAAAGCGGAGGATGGAATGTATGCTTCAGGTGAAATTAGGAAATACGGGAATTGTTGCAAATAAAAACGGGTTCGGTGCGCTGCCGATTCAAAGAATTGATAAGGACAGCGCGGTGAAATTGATTCACATGGCGCTTCGCGGCGGCGTGAACTTCTTTGACACGGCAAGGGCATACAGCGACAGCGAGGAAAAGCTTGGCGCGGCATTTGCGGGGATTGACCGCGGCAGCTATTATCTTGCGACAAAGACTGCCGCAAAAACAGGCGAGCAGCTCCGCGCCGAATTAGCAACTTCGCTGAACAATTTAAGGACGGATTATGTTGACATTTATCAGCTGCACTGTGCGCCGAAGTGTTTTCGCCCTGAGGACGCAGACGGCGTATATGCCGCGGCTTTGGAGGCGAAAAAGGAAGGGAAGATTAAACACATCGGTATTACGGCGCATTTGCTGAATGTGGCGCAGGAGGCGGTTGAGAGCGGTCTGTATGAGACCTTACAGTTTCCGTTTGCGTATATTTCGGGAGAGAAGGAGATTACCCTTGTGAAGCAATGCGCGGATGCAGGCATGGGCTTTCTAGGCATGAAAGGGCTTGCGGGAGGGCTTTTGACCAATTCTAAGCTCTGCTACTGGTTTGCGTGTCAGTATGAGTCGGTGCTGCCGCTTTGGGGTGTGCAAAAGGAGTCGGAGCTTGCGGAATTTTTGTCTTATCAGGACAATCCGCCTGTGATGGACGATGAGATGAAGGCGGTTTATGAGAAGGATTTAATAGAGCTTTCAGGGGATTTCTGCCGTGGGTGCGGATATTGCATGCCATGCCCGAAAGGGATACAGATTAACAACTGCGCGCGTATTTCGCAGCTTCTGCGCCGTTCACCGTCAAAGAACTGGCTGAGCGAGGAGTGGCAGGCGAATATGGCGAAGATTAAGGAATGCATTCACTGCAATCAGTGCGCGTCGAAGTGTCCGTACGGACTGGACACCCCGAAGCTGTTAGAGAAGAATTTGGAGGATTATGAAAACGTGGTGGCAGGGAGAGTGAAAGTGGACTGATAATATGACTGCTATAAAAAAAGCGTAAAATCTGAAAAATTTGAGCTCCAAAGGTCTAATTGTTTTCCTGCGTTTTTCTCCTCAAACGTGTACAAATACTGGAAAATCTGTTCATTATCGTGTACAATACCATATTCCGCGCATTGTTGATGAAAAATTTTCATCAGATGCGCGTTATTGGGGCTTTCGATTTCATATCGGTTTCCGTAGGTATGCACATACCGCTCCTTCATTTTTGGAAACAGCCGGTCCAACTGCTGATAAAAATACTCCCGGTTCCCTTCCCGCAGCGTCAGTCCCATTCCGTAGCAGATAATCCCATAGACCTTTGCCTTCCGGCACATCTCCAAAATTCCCAAAAGATTCTCCTGCGTATCATTAATAAACGGCAAAATCGGCGTTAACCATACAACGGTTGGGATATCTAAATCCCGCAGCCGTTTCAGCACTGCAAAACGCTCCTGTGTCGTACATACATTTGGCTCAATTTTTCGGCAAAGCGCTTCGTCATAAGTTGTCAAGGTCATCTGTACAACGCATTTCGTCGTTTCATTAATTTTTTGCAGCAAATCCAAATCGCGCAAAATGCGGTCCGATTTTGTCAAAAGGGTAACCCCAAATCCGTATTCATAAATTAACCGCAGCGCTTTCCTGACGTTCCCGATTTCCAGTTCCAAAGGGATATATGGGTCAGTCATGGCTCCAGTGCCAATCATACATTTTTTGCGCTTATGCTTCAGCGCATATTCCAACAGGTCAATCGCATTTTCCTTGACCTCAATATCCTCAAAGGCGTGCTCTATATGATAGCATTTACTTCTTGAATCGCAGTAAATGCAGCCATGCGAGCAGCCGCGATAGAGGTTCATGCCGTTTTTCGCAGATAAAATTCCTTTTACCGTTACAAAATGCATTTGTCATTCCCTCACTAATCAGTTTACTGACCACCGGCGCAGTTTTTCCGGTGCGCTTTTAATTTTTTCATTGCCCAATCATAATGGCTTGCCGTCACGCTCACGAAGTATGAGCCTAGCGTGCTCCCGCCAACCCATGCGTAGATGCCTTTTGAAAACAGCTCCTCATTGGAAAAGGTATCCGCCAGGCGCAGCACTTCCTCGTGTGATTGCAGTAACATTGCCTTTGCGTCCTCAAGCGGCGTTGCCTGATGTTTTTCCCAAAACGTTACGTTCATATCACCGTATGTTTTCCAATTATAGGGTTGGGGAATGCCCCC
>CAMWNY010000279.1 GCA_947175775.1 uncultured Lachnospiraceae bacterium
AAAATCAGGTCGCAGACTTCCCTGTTAGACATGTTTTGGTTGCTCATAATTGTTTTCCTCCTTCTTATGAGTGGTATGTACTCATGCAATCTCTCTTGCACCTGCCTTTGTGGCTGATTTTCCGCCATATGCACATAAATTTCATCAACGTACGTTCCACGTACGCCTCATAAATTTATGCGCATCTGACAAAAAATCGTCTTACAAAATCAGTCACAAAGAGACTCCGAGAGTACATTAGAATAAAATATTAAAATGTAACCGGATAACAGATATTTGTTTCTGTTATTCACAATAAGGAAAACGGGATGGAACTGCTGGAAGCCTTGAAATATAAGGCGTTAAGGGGGATTTAAAAAAGTCTAGCCGTATGTTGTGAGTTCTGTTCCCACCAAGCCCTTTTTGTTTCGAGCCGCCTCTTTTGTCCGCATTCAGCACAATAATGTGTATTTTTTCCAGTCTGCCTGATTAAACGGCTGCATTGCGAACAGCGGATAAATTTTCCGTTACCTGTATGTTTCAAATATTCGTATCCAAGCTCCCTGAAATCGCTGATTTGAAGAACGGCTGCACCATGCATATCAACAAAATTCACTTTTAAATTCAGATTGTCGTTCTGACCGGAAAATGAAATCAGACCGTTTTTCTCAATCTCATTTAAATACAAAAATTTATCATTTCGGTATTTCACCGTTACTCTTGAAATCCGATACAACTCGGGAATGGAAGCATTTACCCACCCGTTATTGTGTTCGGAAACGGTATCGTACAGCTTGGCATAGCACAGCATGGTGAACAGCAGTGTTTGGTATTTTTGGTGTTGCAATGTTGCAATACGGTCCAATTCGTTTTGCGTAATACCGATACTGTCAATTTCACGTAAAGGATACTTTGCTGCTTTAGCGGAAATGTCCTCAATCAGTTTTTCACATAAAGCAGGGTTATAGTTTTTGCTATGTTGCTGCATAAACGCGTGCAGTTTTTCCATTGTAGGCTGTTTTCCTAAATGTTCTTTTTGTCTGTAATATTTTCCGAGCAGAAAGAGCGTGGCAGCCGGTTTGCTGCCAAGTTCCCCTTTTTCTATGACATTTGCTGCCTGTTTTGCTTCATTTAAAATCACGGTCATTTCATTTCCTCCGTTTCTATCGTATTGTTTGGTTTGAGCTGCACAGTTTTCATGCTGAAATGCTGTCCGTTAAACTCGATTTCTCCATTCTCGTCAAGCGCCGGATAGGTAATTTCGTAATTTTTTCTTTTTAAGAGGTTCTGAATGAAAACGTCTCCGCAAATATCCCATGCAAACTGTTTGCTGTGCTGTGATTTGGAATAACACAAATCCAGTACAATATTGCAAAGTGCCAGTTCATTTGGACACTGCTCCAGGCATTGGCGTTTGAACTGCTCCTTTAAAAGATATTTCTGCATTTGGCGTTCCTCTGAACTGATACGTTCCGATTTGGCATACTGCATATAGGCGGAAGTTTCGCGCTGATAACGGTCATAGACCTTCTTTATTTTTGCGTACATTTGTTTGGAATAATCCACATTGCTTTTTAATATGGAATAATCAAACGGTTCCTGCTGAAATGCCTTTAAATTGTCGAAGGCTTTTTCTATTTTCCAACAAATTTTATTGACTGTACAGGGAGCGGTGCCAAGCGGCATTTTTTTGCGGAAGCAGTCAAGGAATGCGCTCTCTTCCGGCGTTTTTTCCTTTTTATTCTGTAGTTCGCCAAGGGTTATGCGAAAACGCATTAAGCACTTTTCATTACTTTTTTTGCAATATTCCATCATTTTTGTTTTTTCAGCCGGATAGATGTACTGCATAAAATAGGGCTTTTTGTCAGCCAAAAGTTGTCTGTTTTGCCAAGAGCGTCTGTCATAGGCGCTTTTGACTGCGCTTTGGCTGTACCATTTGGCAGGCATTGGTTTTGCTTCGATGCCTTTGGCTTTGTCAATGGCATTTTGTTGATAAAGCTGACCGCATTTAATACGGTAATCCAAGATCCGGTATTCGCGGCTGTCCTTTGGGTATCTTGCCTGAACCTCAAACATGGACGTAATTTTATTTGTGACGGCACCGATAGCGTTGCCAAAGCTGTCGATATTGGACTGCACGATGTCGTCTTCTGTCGGTACGCATTTTGGCGCCTTGCGCTGCACACAGACGATTGCAGGGAGTGTTTTTGTGTTGTTCACAAGTAAAGGAAGGGCAGTGTTAATAACACAGTCGCCGTCCTTGTCAAATCCGTTCATCGCATCTGCGCACGTATCCCAGCTGTTGAAAATCGTGGGTGTGGTCATGTACTGATAAAATGCGTCCATTTCGGCGTTATGTACGACATTCAGCAGCCGGATATTATTGTGGGAGGTCATCGGCGCGCGAAAGCTCACGATTTTGTCAACGCCTTGTTCCGCCCAGTATTTAGAGTAAACCTGTCCTGCCTTCAGCAGTCCGGTTACGTTCAGACCAAACATGGACTGGCAGAGGGAGTAGGGGTCGCCGGAAACAAAGGAGTAGTTTGCGGGTACTTTTAAAACACCGACTTTTGCATCGTTGATGCGTTTTTGAATCATCGTGTACAGCTGATTTTTCACATAGGGATCGTTCTTCATTTCCGGCTCAATCATAAGAGCAGTCGAAAAAGAGTTGTCTAAATAACGTACATTATCGTCGTTTAGGCGGGTTCCCTTTGTATAAAGGATTGTTTTTCTGTAATCATCAGACAAAATATCGTTGATTTCCGTGACGGTCGGCGTGATAAGCGCATCCAGCTGTTCGTCTGTAAAGTCATAGCTTTGCAGAAACTGGTAATTCATTGTCCGCGTGTTTTCCAGTGCCTGTTCCGATGCTTTTGTAATGGCAAAGGTATAGTGATTTATTTCACAATTGTACAGGTAATCGTCCATAGAAGCGTAGGAATCCCAAAGCTTGAGCATGGATGCTGTCAGCACGAGCTCGATGCGGCGAATATCGTGGGTAGTTCCCCATACGTCCGTGATTTCGGTAACGTTATGGTCCTTTGCAAATTTTTGAAAATCTACAGGGAAGACAGTGCCTTTGCAAAACGAATTTCGGATAACACACGCAGGAAGCAGAAAATGTTCCCCGATTTCGTCTCCCCACCGTTTCATTAATTGCGGCATTGCAAGACCGTATCCGTCACTGTCAATCAGTGTGATTTCTTTATTCGGAAGGTGCTTCATGATTGGCTCATCCGGTCCGGTATCGCTGAGTTCAATAACCTGCGCTTGAAAGTGTGTGATGCAGTCCGGCACAACGACGACTCCGTTTGGCATGGATACGGGAACGGATGAGCTGCAAATCAGGGCGTTGTATGCTTCAAGCTTTGCGGGTGTGAACGGTTTCGTCAAATTGCGTCCGTTGTTAAGCCTGCGTTTTAATTCAGGCAGAAGCAGTTCATTGACAAATACAATCGTATTGCTTTTAATGCCGCCAGTTGTGCCAAGCAGACGCCTGTAGCGGATGCCGTTGATTTGAAATCCGTTTTGACAGAGCCTGCGATAGTCATTGCTGTTGTCAAGCACGACATAGACGTAGTCTTTTTGGAATTGGTATTTGTCCAGTTCTTCATATAGTTTCCTGATTTTTGGGCGTGAAACTGCGAGGTTTGTTTCCGCCTTTAATATTTGAATTTGGGATTTTAAATCGGAAACATATGATGCTGTGTTTTCAACGCCGTTCAATTCATCGATAAAACGCATGAGCTGGCTTTCGTTTACGGTAATCAGCTCCTTGTTTTCCCGTGCCTGATTTACGGTCAGCGTCAAATGCCATTTGGCTCTTCTGAGACGGGAAGAGTGTATTTTGAAAACATATCGTTGTGCTGCTTTGTATCTGCTCAATTGTATTTCCTCCATTTTCGATTGTCTGTACGGTTGTGTGTGTCTAATATATAGTTCTGTTTTTGTAATTCGAAATTACTAAAAAAATTACAAACGAGAGTTCGAGAAAAAAGGATTGACAAATGCGAACGTGTATTCTATACTAAATTTACTTATAAAACAAAAAGACAATATTCAGGAAAAACGAAAAGCCGGCTGATTTGTTTGGAATGATGTTATATTTGGACAGGAAAGGAATTTTATTATGGAAGAATTATTGAAAGCATATTATGCGGATAATGCCAAAAAGCTTCGTGGTTTGGTCGATAAAATCCTGTCAAAATTCGGCGGTTTGTCGGATAAGGACAGGGACGACTTTTATTCGCTTGCAAATGAAGTGTTTGTGGATACCATGAGG
>CAMWNY010000280.1 GCA_947175775.1 uncultured Lachnospiraceae bacterium
GCTCGGTGCGGCGGCACAGTTTGGTATTTTTGCAGCATATTTCGGTGCGATTGCACTTGGCTTTAATGATCAGGCGGCGGCAGCAGTTTCGATTATCGGCGGTGCGGATGGTCCGACTTCGATTTTCCTTGCAGGAAAGCTTGGACAGACAGGACTTCTTGGACCGATTGCGGTGGCAGCGTACTCATACATGTCCCTTGTTCCGATTATTCAGCCTCCCATTATGAAGCTGCTTACAACGGAGAAGGAGAGGAAGATTAAGATGGCACAGCTTCGTCCGGTGTCAAAGCTTGAGAAGATTCTTTTCCCGATCGTTGTTACGATTGTTGTATGTATGATTCTTCCTACGACAGCGCCTCTTGTAGGCATGCTGATGTTAGGTAATCTCTTTAGAGAGTCCGGTGTGGTAAGACAGCTTACGGATACGGCTTCGAATGCGTTGATGTATATTGTTGTTATTTTACTTGGTACATCGGTAGGTGCGACAACAAGTGCGGAAGCTTTCTTGAACTGGGATACGATTAAAATTGTATTGTTAGGTCTTGTTGCATTTATGTTCGGTACAGCAGCAGGCGTATTATTTGGTAAGCTGATGTGCATTATCACAAAGGGCAAGGTAAATCCGTTGATTGGTTCTGCGGGTGTTTCCGCTGTTCCGATGGCAGCCCGTGTTTCACAGAAGGTTGGTGCGGAGGCAGATCCGACAAACTTCCTGCTGATGCATGCGATGGGACCAAACGTTGCCGGTGTTATCGGTACAGCAGTTGCAGCTGGTACTTTTATGGCAATCTTCGGAGTATTTTAAAGCTGTGCAAATTGCAGACAAATATAAAAATGCCAAACTTGCTTGAGCAGTTTCATATTTGGCTTGCAATTGATAGAGCGCGAAGCGCGATGCGTAAATCCCAAGGATTTACGCATGCACAGTTTATGTATAGTTAATAACAATATGAATATAGGAGGAATAGAAATGTCAGAAACAGTAAAAAAGCCTATTAAGATTACTGAGACCGTTCTGCGTGACTCACATCAGTCCTTAATAGCGACAAGAATGCCGACCGAGTTTATGCTGCCGATTTTAGAGACCATGGACTCAGTTGGATACCATTCGTTAGAATGTTGGGGCGGTGCGACGTTTGATGCATCCCTTCGTTTCCTGAAAGAAGATCCTTGGGAGAGACTTCGCAAAATCAGGGATAAGGTGAAAAATACAAAGCTGCAGATGCTTTTCAGAGGTCAGAATATCCTGGGATACCGTCACTATGCGGATGATGTGGTAACGGAATTCGTTGAAAAATCAATTGCAAATGGTATTGACATCATTCGAATTTTTGACTGCTTTAATGACCTTAGAAACTTACAGTGCGCGGTAAATGCGGCAAATGCCGTAAAGAAGAGAGAAGGACGCGGTGAGGCGCAGATTGCGCTTTCCTATACATTAGGTGATGCTTACACGCTTGAGTATTGGATGAAGATGGCAAAAGACATTGAGGAAATGGGCGCGGATTCCATCTGTATCAAGGATATGGCAGGGCTTTTGGTTCCTTACAAGGCAGAAGAGCTGATTAAGGCGATGAAGTCTGCAACGAAGCTTCCGATTCAGCTTCATACGCATTACACCTCAGGTGTGGCTTCCATGACATATTTAAAGGCGGTAGAGGCAGGGGTTGATGTTATCGACTGTGCAATTTCACCGTTTGCACTTGGTACTTCACAGCCTGCTACAGAGGTTATGGTAGAGACTTTTAAAAATACACCGTATGATACAGGTTATGATCAGAATGTACTTGCAAAGATTGCAGATTACTTCAGACCATACAGAGAGGAGTGCTTAAAGAGCGGACTGCTTAATCCGAAGGTTCTTGGCGTGGATATTAAGACATTGATGTATCAGGTTCCGGGCGGTATGCTTTCGAACATGGTAAGCCAGTTGAAGGAGCAGAACGCAGAAGATAAGTATTATGACGTGCTTCAGGAAATTCCGAGAGTGCGTAAAGACTTGGGTGAGCCGCCTCTTGTTACGCCTTCATCACAGATTGTCGGTACACAGGCTGTATTTAACGTATTGATGGGCGAGCGCTATAAGATGGCGACAAAGGAGACAAAGGCAGTGCTTCACGGTGAGTACGGTCAGACTGTCAAACCCTTTAACAAAGAGATTCAGGACAAGGTGCTTTCCGCAGAAGAGAAGGCTACGATTATTACATGCCGTCCTGCCGATAAACTTCCGAATGAGTTAAAGAAGATTGAGGAAGAAATGAAAGAGTGGAAGCAACAGGACGAGGACGTATTGTCATATGCACTGTTTCCGCAGGTTGCAACGGACTTCTTTAAGTATCGTCAGGCACAGCAGGAGAAGGTTGATATGACTCAGGCTGATACAAAAAACGGAGCTTATCCTGTGTAAGTTAGAATTTCAGGTATCGGGTTAATGCGGTACATTAACCCGATACTGTTTTGATACGATACGCAAAGTCGGGAAACGGGATTTCGGAAGAAAGGCATGTTTAACTATGGCGAGAAAAGAATTAATAACAAAGGACAAAATACTGGAGACGGCCTTTGAGCTGGCAAGAACAGAGGGCATTGAAAGTGTGACCGCGAGAAAGCTTGCGGCGCAGATTGGCTGCTCTACACAGCCAATCTTCAGAGTGTACGCCAATATGAATGAGCTGTGTACGGAGATATACGAGAAGGCGATTGATGCCTTTGGGGATTATTATGAAAGTTTCAGGTCTGAAGTGGATACACCGTTTATTCATCTTGGACTTGCTTATATAAATTATGCAAAAGAAGAAAAACGGCTTTTTCAACTCCTTTTTCAGTCGGAAAACAGGGGGGAGAGGAGTCTTTATGAACTTCTGAACGGAAAATCGGGCGCTGTGAATAAGGAGATTAACCGTGCTGTTGCGGCGGGGTGTCAAAATCCAAGCGGGCTTTTTATGAAAATGTGGATTTTCATATATGGCTGTGCATGTATGGTGCTTACGGGAGATTATGATTTGACAGAGGAAGAGACGGTAGATCTTTTGAGCGATATTTTTAAAAGCTGCTCATAGTGAGAAGGATAAGTATGGAAATAAAATATGATACCATATCAAGGATCAATGATAAATTCAATCGGATGAGTAAAAGCCATAAAAAGATAGCGACATTTATTATAGACCATTATGAACAGGCTGCTTTTATGACAGCGGCAAAACTTGGAAAGACTGTTGGAATCAGTGAATCTACAGTGGTACGTTTTGCGTATGCACTGGAGTATGAAGGGTACCCCGAATTTCAGGAGGCATTGGCGGAATGGGTGAAGGATAAACTGAATTCCGTGCAGAAGATTGGTGCAAAATATGGCAAGAGTACGCAATCTGAAATACTTACATCCGTGTTGAATGCAGATATAGAAAAAATTGATGACACCATAGATCATGTAGATCCGCAGGCATTTGAGGCTGCTGTCGATATTATATTGAATGCAAAGCATGTATATCTTATCGGACTTAGAAGCTGTAAACCCCTTGCGGAATTTTTACATTTTTATCTGAATATGATACGCTCCGATGTGGTGCTTTTGGATTCAACCAGCACTTCTGAAACGTTTGAGCAGATGCTTCGGATTGATGAGAAGGATGCCATTATCGGAATTAGTTTTCCAAGATATTCCATGCGAACGCTTAAGGCGATGGAAATGGCAAATGACAGGAACGCGAAGGTGATTACCATTACGGATACCATTCATTCGCCAATGTGCCTGTATTCTTCGTGTAACCTTATGGCAAGGAGCGACATGGTGTCGATTGTCGATTCGCTTGTGGCGCCGCTTAGTCTGATAAATGCGCTTGTTGTTGCGCTTTGTCTGAAACGGCCCAACGAGGTGAAGAAAAATTTGGAAACACTTGAGTATGCGTGGGATAATTATCAGGTATATTTAAAGGATGAAATTAACTTTATTGATGAGGAGCTGCTGAATACTTCTCTTCAAACGCAGATGGAGCAGAGAAGAAGAAAGCAGGTGTAAGGTTATAGAGAATGGCTGAAATAGTAGTAATCGGCGGCGGTGCGGCGGGTATGATGGCGGCAGTCGCGGCATCACAGGCAGGAAATGCTTTTGGAGCCAATGTTACGCTGCTTGAAAAAAATGAGAAGCTTGGGAAAAAGCTGTTTATTACGGGAAAAGGGCGCTGCAATGTGACAAATGCCTGTGAAGCCCGGGATTTATTCAACAATGTTTTGGAGCATGACAAGTTTTTGTACAGTGCAATATAC
>CAMWNY010000281.1 GCA_947175775.1 uncultured Lachnospiraceae bacterium
CGGCGGGTGGGCGGAGATTGGAGCGAATTTCAGCAGGGTAGCAGGTTATTCGTTCCTCGTGTTCAACCTTTTGTGCGCACCCTGTTTCGCGGCAATCGGTGCCATCAAGCGGGAGATGAACAACGCGAAGTGGACGTGGTTTGCAATCGGCGATCAGTGCGGGCTGGCTTATGCGGTGGCATTGATGGTGAATCAGATTGGATTGGCATTTACGGGACATTTGAATGTGATTGGTCTGCTTGCAGCGGTTGTCATTCTCGGCGGTATGATTTATATGCTGGTTCGCCCGTATAAAGAGGCGACAAAGCTGACAACAAATATGAAATTGAAAATGGCTAAATAAATAGAAGCTTTTTATGACAGCCCGATTGATTCGGGCTGTCATGCAATATCGGAAAAATAAGGACAGGGGGATTTTGATGTTTATGTGGATTATGGAAAATATGGCGACAATTCTGATTAGTGCAGTTCTGATAATCATGGTGGCAGCAGTGATTGTCAGCATGGTGCGCGGTAAGAAACAGGGAAAATCGTCCTGCGGGTGCGGCTGCGCGGGCTGTGCCATGAACGGCACCTGCCATTCGGCAAAGTCGGAAAACAGCAAAAATAGGAAGCGCGGCGTGCGGCTGTGAAATGAAAAAATGCTTCTCGAAAACGGGGACGTGTGCTATGATTGTAGTTAAGAACTGTTTGGAACTGACGCAATCCAAAGGATGCATAACTAAGAAAGGCGGAGGATTCGAAATGAATACGTATACTGCAACAGACCGTTTTTTAGAGAAGCTGAAGGAAGATTCCGTGGAATATCAATCTTTGGAGACGGACGCATATGACATTACGGAAAAGAAAAACGCAATCCGTTCGCTGATGAATATCCGTATGCCGTTGGAACTGTCGGAGGGGCTTTTGGAGGCGCAGGATTTTTATTTACAGGAGGAACTTGCGCAGAAAGGCGTTGTTGCGCTTTCGGAGCTTCCGACCATAAAAGATCAATTTAACAGCAGTGTATCTTGCGCGGAAAAGATATGTCTTTGGCAGGGCGATATTACGAGGCTGAAAATCGGAGCGATTGTCAATGCCGCCAATTCGCAGATGTTAGGGTGCTTTGTGCCGTGTCACAGATGTATTGATAATGCAATCCACAGTGCCGCAGGTATGCAATTGCGCGATGAGTGCTATCATATTATGCAGGAAAAACGGATACGATACGGAAAGCAATACGAGGAACCGACCGGAACCGCTACCTTGACGAAGGCGTATAATCTTCCTTGCGATTACGTTATCCATACGGTTGGTCCGATTGTATATAACGGATTAAAGGATACACATTGCCAGGATTTGCGAAACTGCTATGAAAACGTATTGAACTGTTGTTTGGAAAACGGCATTTCGTCGGTGGCATTCTGCTGCATTTCAACAGGCGAGTTTCATTTTCCGAATGCGCAGGCAGCGGAGATTGCGGTGCGGACGGTTACGGAATTTCTGCGGACAGATACGCGGGTTGAGAAGGTTGTGTTTAATGTTTTTAAGCAGCAGGATTATGATATTTACCGCGGGATTTTTGATAATTGAGAAATGTTAAAAAGGGGTGATTGATTTCTCAGTCACCCTAGTGTGTAATGTAATCAGAACGGTAATTGGAAGCGTAGACTTATATTGAAAAAAGATACCCTCAAAAATTAATATTCCGCAGCAGCCATAATACGCACACCGATTTCCTTTGCCAAATCCGTCAGGTCCTCCAATAATTCCGCCCTATAAGCAAAAATCAAATTATTATCATCGTCTTCCGCATCAAAAATCGCCATGCAAAATCCCGTGTCCTTCCATTGCTCGTCTAATGCGTCGCACCAGTCATAGAAATCGCCTTCCACATCAAACGCCGCCTTGTCTACGCGAAGTCCGTTTGCTTTAACACCCACCGTCTCAGGAAACAGGTCTCCAAAATCATTTAACTCAAAATTGCTATTGCAATAACACAAATAATGCCGCTCCGTCAACAGCCTGACACAACTTTGCCATTGCGCGTTCGTATCCGAAAGCGTAAAAAGCTCCGCCGCAAGCGTATCCGCCACAAAATTGTCGTTTTCCGTTAACAGAGCGGCAATTTTCAAAATAACATTCCCAGCTTTTTTCGCCCTGTTTGTTATGCGCGTTTTTTCGTCCGACGGATTTTCGCTGCCGTCATATACAAGCGTACAGTCTTCCAAATCAGCCGCGTCTTTATCAGATATGTAAATCCTGACCGTTCCAGTCAAATCGTTACAGGATACCAAGTGCTCCTCCAAAAACGCCAGCACCTTCCCATAGCTTTCCTTTGCCGATTTTGCCGAAAGCCATATGCCAAGCTCCTCATTTGCGATATAGTCATAGCCGTTATCACATATCTCATTTTGTGTGTACTTTTGCAGCATATCCGGCAGCACATACCGGATATCCAAATCCGGATTTTCCATTTTACTTGAATTTAATACAACAACAATTGTTTCCATATTTATCCCTCCATTCTTATCAAAGTCTGCAAATGCAACATGAACTCCATTCACAATGCGCAAGCACAAATTTGCCGACTGCCTCCGTGATTAAAAATTCCTTTGTAATGCAGTTTACACATGAATTTCCGTTCCAATATGTTTATCCAGCCTCCATTGGGGCGCCATACCGTCGTCCGCCCAATATTCATCAATAGCCGCAATTTTATCATCAACCGTTATGATAAAGGAAGTCACATGAAACGACATCTCCCGATTTTGTGAGAATACATGTGTTACAGTCACAATCAAATCGTTTATTTTTTCTACCCGTTCCACTTCGCCGCCCCAAGCGCCCGGGTACTCACAATTTGCAACAATAAATTCCTCCACAGTAAAATGCTCATTTGTACAATGCCAGTTGATATAAGCATTCTCGTGAAAATAGTTTCTGATGGCATCTGCATTTTGCGCCAAAACATCGTTCCAAAACTGATAAATATTCATTTTATACGCCCATTCTTCCTTTATAATAGATTTAAAAGTTCGCCTCTAAAGAAAAGTTTACCACAGAACCCTTGCAAACGCTATAATAAAAATCGAGTAGAGAAGATATATCTTCCCTTACTCGTCGCGCCGGGCACCCGTCAGCCTACGCTGACATATTTCCTTTGGGTGCCCGTGTGCATAAAAAGAGAACTTCCATGACTTCAATTTTGTCACGGGAGTTCTCCATAAAACTGCTATACTGTTATCTTTTCAAAGAAATTATCCACTTCTTTTTTTATCAATTCCGGTGCAAGGGATTTCGACAGGTATCCGTTTGGCTTCAGCTCAATCACCTTTTTTACGCTTTCCCTATCCACTTTGCTTGTCAGAAAAATAATCGGAATATCTGCAAAATCTTCTTCGGAACGTATCATTTCCAAAACCTGATTTCCTTTGCAGACAGGCATCTCATAATCCAACAGAACCAAATCCGGACGGTTAAGCGTAATACTTCGGATTGCGGACAATCCGGACGTAGCCGTCAGCACTTCATAATCATTCTCCAACAGCTTCTGCATCATCGCCAGCATAAAATCCGAATCATCTACAATAAGTACTTTCTTTTTTTGACTTGCAGCAATGCTTTCCGCTTTATTTTGTTTCAGATAATTCTCAACCGCTGTCATTGCATTCTCTGTAATAATCGTAATACCGTCCTCACTCGGAACCATATCGGATGTTGTCATGCAGTATGAAAAATATCCTTTTCCGGTATCAAACAACAAGCTGAACTGCGGGCTGTGTTTCTCAAATACTTTTTGAAACTGTTCATAAGTCAGCAGCTGTTCTTCCTTTATTTTTGCATCGTGCAATTCTGCAAAATGCTCTTTAAGATGCTCTACAAGCTGCCTTGCCGTATACCGGGCTACGTTCATAATCATCACGTTTACGGATTCGGACTTCATTTCAATTACATTGCCAATTGTGCTGACAATCAACTGCTCCTCAAAAATCAGCATAAATTCCCATCTCTTTTTTTCCCGCGTGATGTAAATTAAACGGTAATAAATGCCGTTGCCAAACTTTTCGCCGCCATAGCAGTTGCTGATAAGCTTAGGATTAAGTTGAAACATCGTATGAAGTCTGCTGATGATTGCCTGTCCCATCACTGCCTGTTCCTCATCCGGCAAAAGTTTTTCACATTGCTTTACGGTTTCGCAGCTTACAATCGATTGGTCTTCTATCATGGATGTCTATTATACGCATCTCCGAGCCCACGCG
>CAMWNY010000282.1 GCA_947175775.1 uncultured Lachnospiraceae bacterium
CGGCGACCACCGAGATCTACACAAGGAGTATCGTCGTCAGCGTCAGATGTGTATATTATACATACATTTGCCTCGCCGCCGCCATAGTTGATGTCAAACTCGTCTGCCTGAATGAACTTCTCGTTGTTGGGTGTTGAAAGTCTTAACATAATCTCGCCCATTGTAACTACTTTTTTTGCCATGATAATAATCCTCCGTTTTATCTCTTTTTGTTATCATTTTATATCTGCTACACTGTATTTTAATCGAGTAGGGATATTTATCTCCCTACTCGCCGCGCGACCCGTGCGCCGCTTTAGCGGCGGACTTCCTCTGCACGGGTCTGTGCATCACAGTGTCACGCCCTGCTTAAAGATTGCCATGTCGTGGAAGCCTGCCTTCTCGCTCTTGACTTCCTTACCGGAAGCAACTGCCACAACTTCGTCAAACAACCGCTGTCCTGCCGTATCAAGATCCTCGCCTTCCGCAACCACACCGGCATTAAAATCAATCCAGTTTTCTTTCTTGCCCGCAAGCCTTGAATTGCTTGAAATCTTCATCGTCGGTACCGGACATGCAAACGGTGTGCCGCGTCCCGTCGTAAACAGCACGATATGCGCGCCGCTCGCCGCAAGCGCCGTAGCCGCCACCAAATCATTTCCCGGTGCGCTCAAAAGATTTAATCCCGGCGTGCTGACAATCTCACCGTATGCCAAAACGCCCTTCACAATCGCATTTCCTGACTTCTGCGTACAGCCAAGCGACTTGTCCTCAAGCGTTGAGATACCGCCCTTCTTATTACCCGGAGAAGGGTTCTCGTAAATTGTCTGATTGTGGCTCTTAAAATAATTCTTAAAGTCGTTAATCAAATCAACCGTCTTGTTGAACAGCTCCTCATTTGCACAGCGGTTCATCAAAATCGTCTCGGCGCCGAACATCTCCGGCACTTCTGTCAGAATGGTTGTACCCTTCTTACTAATCAGAATATCAGAGAAGCGTCCAACTGTCGGATTTGCCGTAATCCCTGAAAATCCGTCGCTGCCGCCGCACTTCATGCCGATAATCAGCTTAGAAACGCTAATCGGCTCACGCTTGAACTGAGAGGCATACTTTGCTAATTCCTTAACAATCTCAACACCCTCCGCGATTTCATCATCGCTCTCCTGCGATACAAGGAACTTCACTCTGTCCGTGTCAATCTCGCCCATGTATCCCTTTAATACGTCAATATTGCTGTTCTCACAGCCAAGTCCCAACACAAGCACACCGCCTGCATTCGGATGATTAATCAGATTTGCAAGGATTTGTCTTGTATGCTCCTGATCGTCGCCCATCTGTGAACAGCCGTACGGATGCGGGAATGCGCACACCGCCTCGATATTCTCACATACAAGATCCTTTGACAGCTCCGCAATCTTGCTTGCCACATTGTTGACACAGCCGACCGTCGGGATAATCCAAATCTAGTTGCGCACGCCAACCTTGCCGTTTTTGCGGTTGTAACCCATAAAGGTCGCATCCTCCGTAAACTTCTCTTCGGCAAAATCCGGCTCATACGAATACTCCAGTAAATCACCCAAACCTGTCTTTAAATTGTGCGTGTGAATCCACTCGCCCTTTTTCACAGCGGCAGTCGTATTTCCGATACGGAAACCGTACTTGATTACCGGAGTTGCCTCCGGCATGTCCTCAAGCGCAAACTTGTGTCCTGCCGGAATCTCCATTGTCGTCGTGACATCACTGCCTGCCACATTGACCGTGGTGTTCTCCGGAATCACGTCCAAAGCCACAGCCACGTTATCATTTTCATTAATTTTAATAAAATCAGCCATTCTTAATCCTCTATTTTCAGATTTTTTTAGAAATTCTTTTCAATTGCCTTTCTCATGCCAAGCGTCCTGATGTCCTCAAGATAAGCCGTAACCGCGTCCGCAAGACCTGCTACCTGTGTCAAATCCTGACCGTGGAAGTCAACGTTACTCAAATATGCATTCACAAACTCAGCCGACGGCTTTGCGCTGTTTGCGGCAAAGAACTCAAGCACTGCCGCATCGTCCATCACGTTGTACTCCTGTCCGTCCCTGTGTCCGATTAACGCCTTCTCGCGGATTTCGCTGCCCGTATAGAATGCCATCAACGCTGCAATCGAGAACGTCAGGTGCTTCGGAAGCTCACCCTTGCGCTCCACATAAACCAAAAGCGACGGCATACATCTTGCTCTCCACTTTGATACCGAGTTGAGTGAAATTGCAAGCAGCGCGTGCTTGATGTACGGATTTTTAAATCTTCCGTTCACTGCCTGCGCAAACTCAAGCAGGTCTTCCTTCGGAAGATCCAGTGTCGGAATGACTTCATCATAAATCGTCTGATGCATGAAGTTTCCGATAATTTCATCCTCCATAGACTCTCTAACATAGTCGTTTCCTGCAAGATAAGAAGCAAGAACGAAGGATGTATGTGCGCCGTTTAAGATACGAACCTTTCTCTGCTTATACGGCTTCTGATTATCCGTAAAGATAACAGGGCAGCCTGCCTCGGGAAGCGGGAACTCCTTGCTGATGTCCTTTGCGCTCTCAATAACCCAAAGACCAAACGGCTCTGCCGTAACAACGATATTATCACGGTATCCGAAGTCTTTCCAAAGCTCCTCCGCGTCGTCTCTCGGATAACCCGTAACAATACGGTCTACCAGTGTGGAAGTAAATACGCACGCATCGTCAAGCCATGTCAAAAAGCCCTCTTCCAAATTCCAAAGCTTTGCAAATTCAACAACGCACTTCTTTAACATAATGCCGTTGTCGTCAATCAGCTCTACCGGCAGCATTACAAGACCCTTGTCCATCGCGCCGTTAAAGTGCTTATATCTTGTATAAAGGAATTTACAGAGCTTTCCGGGATATGTGTTAGGCGGGTCTAATTCAAATTTGTCCGTATTATCAAAGACAATACCTGCCTCCGTTGTGTTGGAAACAATGTATCTTAAAGAATCCAATTTTGCATAATCATTGTACTTCTGATATTCCGCGTATGCGTCTACCACGTCCGCAACGCTTGTGATAACCCTCTTCTCTACCTTCGGTTCACCGTCCACAATGCCTCTTAAGCATACGGTATACTGGCAGTCCTGATCATGGAACATGTTTAAAATTCCGGGACCGTCAATCGGCTTCACCAAAACAATATCTCCGTCAAACATTCCTTTTTCATTTGCAATGTCGATAAAATAATCCACAAATGCACGCAAGAAATTTCCCTCGCCAAACTGAAGAACTTTAATAGGTCTTTCTTTTTTTCCGGTCTTTGCTGCGTTTAATAATTCCATACTGTTATCTCCTATCAATTTAAAATCTTTCGTCGCTTACAGGAAAAAACTGTAAGCACTTACAATTTGAATTTTATATCGTTTTCACAAGAAAGTCAACCACATTTGAAGCACTTTTTATGAAAGCCGTTACATAACGCTGCTGTTCACTCTGTTTCTCAATGCTCGATCCGCTGTCTGATTTTGTCGATTGCCTTCCACCTTCTTGCACGCTCCTGCTGGTCCGCCACAATCATCTCCACCATAAATAAACTGATTTCCCAAAAGGTATGCTTCGTTTCCTCATTAATCTGCGCATACTCCTGTATCAAATCATGCAGTTTTTTTGGCAGTTCGCCGCTTAATTCCTTCAAATCCGTAAGCGTGCGTGCCTCAGTCACCTCAATCAGCCGAAACAGCGCATTAATAAACGCCCCGACACGCTCCTTATCCAGCGCATAAATCCATTTGTTAATCCGGTCATACAGCTCTTTTCGTTTGGGCACCTGATTTTCAGCACGCTCAAAGCGGTCGCCTTCCACGCTCCACGAAAAGCAGATATGCTGCTGCAAACCAATCTGACTGCTCTTTATCAGCTCATAATCCATTTTCGGCTCCATCAGCATTCCCACAAACGATTCGTCCGGCACAATTTTGAGGATTTTTTCCCGAATACCCTCATAATCCAATGTCTCCATAAAATCGGGACGAAATCCCGGACCGTCCATATTGTAAATGCGCCCGATACGCGGTTTAATGCTGTCCTTGCAGGTCATCGCCGCATAAACCGCCAAATTTCCGCCTTTGGAATGTCCGCCAAGATACAGCCGCAAATTGCGCTTTCTCGCCAAAAGCTCCGCGACCTGATTGACATCCGTTGTGCTGCGAATCTGCGCCTCCACTGGTGTCTGATATGCCATATTGAAATCCTCACGCCACCCCACAAGCGCAT
>CAMWNY010000283.1 GCA_947175775.1 uncultured Lachnospiraceae bacterium
AGTGCGTCGCATTGGTAGTGCGGAGGTCACGGGTCCGATTCCCGTTAGCAGCTTTTCAAAAGCCTGGATTTTCTAGGCTTTTTTGTGTGTTACATATCCTTAAAATAGGACAGTATCTGAATTTGGTTCACTGGAATACTGATGTGGTCAGCCCTTATTGTAATACCATCAGAGGGTTAACCGGTTTTCAAGTTCCGCTCAGGAAAAAACAACCGCACGCCATGATGAAAACATCAATGGCGGCGGTTGTTTTGCTGTTATCTTTAATCTGTATTTTTAATCCGTATCCGAAGCCGGAAGCGGAGCGCTTGCCGCCGCTGCCTCGGCAGCAGCAGGATTTGCCCTTAACTGCATTTCAAGCATTTGCTGCTGTAATACTTCCTGTGCGTTTGGCAGTGCAAAGAAAGCGGCTGTATGAGGACATAACTGTGTGTTGACTTCTGCATTGGGGTCTGTTTCCTGTGTTGCGTTCAATGCGCTTGCAAGGTTGTTGTCCTGTAGTCTTGCAGGAATATTTTCTACAATGGAAGCGCTTTTAAACGGGCATTCTTCTGTCGCAGTCAAACCGGAGTAAGTACATACATTCGAGAAAGAATGTACGTCGCAATATCCTGTAGGAACCGTTCCTTCCGCAAAATATTCCGTCACAATGCATCCATCGCAGACACCGGCAATTGGAAGCCTTCCTGATTTCGAACATACCTTGGCTGTTACAATGCCATTTGCCATAGGGAAGGCTTTATACTCAAGATTTTCATGTATTTTTGACATGACTGCTTTCCACATCTTTTTCGAAAGGTTTTTCTCCGCAGAAGAGGTCATGTTAACATTGTTGTCATAGCCTGTCCATGTGGTGGCAGTATAGTACGGTGTAAAGCCTGAAAACCATACATCCTTGTAATCGGAGGTTGTACCTGTTTTTCCGGCAATCGCCATATTTCCGAAGTTTACAGAACCGCCGGTACCGGAGGTGACAACAGATACCATCGCATTTGTGAGCAGCCATGCGGTTGATTCCTTGATAACCTGTGTCGATTCGGGAACAGTATTGTCAATTAACACATTTCCATCGTGGTCAACAATTTTTGTATAGAGCTTTGGTTTAATGTAGGTGCCGTTATTTGCGATTGCAGCATAGGCGGCGTTGAGCTCCATGTTTGTAACACCGTCCGTGATACCGCCAAGCGCGAGTGGCTGACCAATGTCGGAAACGATTGTTCCATCGCTTTCCACGCGCTTGTCAACAAGTGTCGTAAAGCCGAAATTTTGGAGATAGTCAAAACCGAGCTGCGCTGAAACCTGTGTGAGTGTCTTGACTGCCACAATATTTGCAGACTGTGCAATACCGTAGCGCAGACTTAACAGACCTCTGTAGGAACTTCCCCACCAGTTTCTGACGGGGCGCCCGCTTGCATAGTTGAATGGGGCGTCATTTTGTACATCTGCAAGCGTAAGCCCTGCGCTGTCCAAAGCAGGTGCATAGGTAGAAACAACTTTAAAAGTGGAACCCGGCTGACGGGTTGTGTTGGAGGCGCGGTTTAAGGTACGGCTTGCCTCCTTAGCGCCGCGTCCGCCGACCATTGCGACAACATATCCTGTTGACTGGTCCTCAATCGTAATGGAAACCTGTGGCTGCGGTGTGAGTGTTACACGCTCGCCGTCTACCTTGTCTCCGTCTGACATCACTGCATCCTTGTACGCCTCAATGGCTTCATAAGCCTCTTCCTTTGAGTCGTACAGGAGATTAAATCCGGCGTTTTGTTCTTTGTAGTATGCCTTGAACATTTCCGTACTGTGATTTTCTTTTTCACCGTTTGCTTTTTCAATCGTAAGTACATAATTTAAATACCACTTGACATTTTCAGGATAATTTTCTTCGTCCCCGTATACTTCGTCGCAGATTGCCTGAATGTCGGGGTCCTGTGTGGTATAAATGCTTAAGCCTCCGCTGTATAATAACTTATATGCCTGTGTTTCGTTAAATCCTTTGATTTCAATGAGATCGGCAAGTACCTGTTCAGTCACTTCGTCTACAAAGTATGTATAGACTGAATTGGCGTCACTTTCCTCATTTACGGCAGCAATCCTGCTGTATACATCATCCGCAACCGCTTCGTCGTATTCCGCCTGTGTGATATAACCCAGTTCCTTCATTTTATCCAGTACAGCCTGACGTCTTTTGACATTTTCTTCGGGATGGGAAATCGGGTTGTATTTTGAAGGATTTTGCGTAATGGCGGCAATTGTGGCGCATTCTGAAAGGGTAAGCTGATAAGGCTGTTTGTTGAAATAGCGCATCGCGGCAGCTTTTACGCCTAGCGTATTTTGTCCAAGATTTATGGTGTTCATATAAATTTCCAAAATCTTTTCTTTGGGCATTTCCTTCTCAAGCTCCATGGCAAGGGACTGTTCCTGTATTTTTCGCTTGATTTTTTGAATGGTGTTCTCATTTACCCAGTCATCAAATACAGCATTTTTAATCAGCTGCTGTGTAATGGTTGACGCACCCTGTGCAGATTTTCCTTTGGTTTTGATAAATTGAAAACCGGAACGTACCATGCCTTTTAAGTCAATTCCTTTGTGGATATAGAAACGTTCATCCTCAATTGCAACAAAGGCATCGGAAAGATACTGCGGAATTTTTGACATATCTTCATAGCTTCTGTTTGAGTTTGCAGCCACAAGCTTGGCAATATCGTTGCCTTTTGCGTCGTAGACGACCGTAGCATAGCCGGTTGGCAAAACGGACACAGGGTCAATATCAGGAACCGATGAGAGAATTCCTTTAAACATGCCAAGACCAAGGCAGATTCCGATAACTGCCGTGGAAAGTGCAGCAACCAGTACAAGCTTAAGCGTTGTGACAATAATCATTTTTTTCAGCTTTATTTTTTTTGAAGTCAGGGATTTCTGGATTTTTGAAATTCCTTTTTTCCCATAATTCATGAAGTCACCTCCAAATTTATATACAACAAATATATTCCACTTATTATAACAAATTATGGCAATGAAATAAAGTTTTTTTTTCATTATAGCCGCAGGACTTATTTTTTATACGGACAGGCAGTATATTTATAGCGGGGGCAGCTGCTGTTTTATAAAATTTTGAAAAATTTCTTTTTCGGAATTATTTTCTTGAAACCTCAGTGTGAGTATGTTAAGATAAATAGTAATCGACTGATAAAGTCAATGGTGTAAAAACGGAGGTTTGAATGAACGAGAAATTTTTTGATCTTGCAAGGGAAAAGCAGGACAGAATGATAAATGGAGCGCTTGAAGTATTTGCAAAAAACGGATATAAGCATGCCACTACGGATGATATGGTAAAGGCGGTTGGTGTAAGTAAGGGGCTTTGGTTTCACTATTTTGGTTCGAAAGAAGGTATTTATACATTTGTGTATGATTATAGCGTAAAGTATATGCTGCTTGAACTTTCCACATTAGTTGACGAGAGTGAAACAAATTACTTCAATATGATGCTGCAGGTTGAGCAGGCAAAAGCGCGGATTAGAAAAAACTACCCATATATGTCAAGATTTTTGAAGACAGCGGAATATGAGAGCGATGAAGGAATTATACAAAAGACAGCAGAAGTAAGGCAGATTTACAGGGAACGGATGGATAATCTGTTAAAAGGCACGGAAATAGAAAAAGTATCTGACAGGGCAAAGCGTGACCGTATTAAGAAAATGTTAAGTTACAGTATTGACGGAATCATTTGGGATAAACAAGAAGACGCACCGGATATTGTATACCGGGAAATAAAGGCGTGTATTGAGTTGATGCGCGATATGGTTCAAGGATTGGCAAGGTAGAAAATAAGCGAAATGCCAAAGCGTGAATTTTGAGAAAATATAGTGAAAATATATTAAATTTTCACGGAATATGTTATAATGTATGCAACAAGAGGCTGCACATCGTTGTCAGCTTCTGAAAGGATGGTGATGTGGAATGAGTAAATTTATGGTAGCAGGTTTTGTTCAGTTCGAGACAATTGTAAAGGTTGATGATCTCCCGTTGCCTTATAAGGAATTTGAAAGTATACCGGAAACGATAAACACAGACATTGGCGGCGCTGGTTTTAATGAAGCGATGGCGCTGCGGTGGCTAGGAGATGAAGTGGACTTTATGAGCATGGTGGCAAAAAACATGTCGAGGACGCAGATTCATGCATATTTGGTAGAAAATGAAGTGAATCTGAGTACGGAGTATGTATTGCAAAAGCTAG
>CAMWNY010000284.1 GCA_947175775.1 uncultured Lachnospiraceae bacterium
ATACAAGTCTACTTTGCTCTATTTCGCTCATTATATCATAAATCTGCGATTTATGGTCGACATTCGCCGTTCGCAAAATATACAAGTCTACTTTGCTCTATTTCGCTCATTATATCATAAATCTGCGATTTATGATCGACATTCGCCGTTCGCAAAATGAACAAGTCTACTTTGCTCTCTTTCGCTCATTATATCATATTGTCATCGAAGCTGCCGGTATCCACCGTGATATTGGCGACACTTTCAATTACAAAATGCCGGATATAGTGTTCTTCCAGTGGTATCCACCGTTTTTCAAAAATGGAAAAGTTGCTGCCCTCCCGCATTTGCAGACGCCTTCGCTGTTCCTGTTTTTTACAGGTTAAAAAAATGGTCAGGTCATATTGCGCCGCCAAAAGCGGATGCAGGGAATAACTGCCTTCCACTACAGTCAGAATGCAAGGTTTTAGCACAACAGCGTCCCCCATGCAGCCTTTTTTACAGCAATAAGGGCGGTAGCTTACCGCTCTGCCCTGTCGGAGCGGATAAAGGACCTCTTGCAGAAACCGTTTCAAGTCCATATTTCCGGCGGGAATTTCAATCCAGTTTTTTTCCCGCTGCCAAGGAGGCAGATAAAAATCATCCATATGGAGAATATTGCAGGAGTATATGGTCTCAATCAGATTGGCAAGAGATGTCTTTCCGCTGCCGCAGCGCCCGTCAATTGCAATTACTGCGGGATTTCCTTTTTTTACAAGTCTGTCAATTTGTGTCAATATGTCAATATATCGTTTGTCTTTCATTCCTGTGTTTTCCCCTATATGCCTCTTTTCCATTTTCTAACCTTATTATATTTTTTTCCGCGCTTGTATGCAATACTATTTTTAAGAATAGGATTACAAACATTTTCTCCTATTAAATTTTATGCAAAGAGCAGGCAGAATGCTCCATAAAAATTGAAACATCCTGCCTTAAAAGAATTCTATTCTGTTGGATTTGCCGTACCGAGACCGCCGCCGGGCTTTACGCCAGGCGAAGTGCAGGCAGAAAACAGGCAGCGCCCAAAAAATAATTCCAAATCAAACGATACAAAATTATTTTTTACAATACAAATGCCCCTGAAATTCTTTAAACAGGCTCTCCTCTTTTTTACTCATAAAAATCGTCAGCTCCTCACCCCGGAACGCAAGCTGAAACTGCACGCACCCCACATACGCATCAATAATATGCGCCTTAATGTGCAGCGTCCCATCAAACAGCCACGCCCCACTCGCGGCATAACGTTGATTATATATCGGAAATTCTCCCGTTTCCATAAATCCCATACCAAAACGAACGGCATACGGCGTGCCATTATGCACAAACGACAGCGTTCCGGCAGCCCTTTCATTTTGTGCTAAATCAAAATGAACGCAAAACGACTCAAAGCCCGAATCCGGTGTCAAAACCTGAAATGTCTGATCCGCAATCTCCCCGATAGTTTCAGGCAAATCCACACCTTGCAGCGGCTCCATTGCAAGATTTGCGCACACATCTGCAAGTGCCTTTTCCCCGCTCTTATCACAGGCAATCGCCGCATCTTGCAGATATGGAAGAATCTCTTCATATAATGCATCATAAATCTGCTGATTACCGCCCTGTACGCTCTGCGTGTCTGCTGTGGTAACGCAAATCAAGTCATAATCCGGCAGGCAGATAATCAGCTGTCCGCCCATTCCATAGCAGACAAAACCGTTTTGTTCGTTGCGCCATATTTGCAGACCATAACCTTGTGCCTCACTTGGCAGCGGCGCCGTCACACGTGTTTCCGTAAGCATTGAAACCGCCATATCAATATAGGAAGGTGAAATCAGCTGTTTTCCGAGGACATTCCCCCGATGCGCAATAAAATATCCGAATTTCAGCATATCCATTGAATACGCTACCAAACCGCTGCCGCCCATAGACACGCCAAACGGGTCCGCAATCATATAAGACTCCGGCGACAATCCAAGAACATCCAGTTTTTTCTTAATATAATCAAGCATACTGCCGCCCGTCAGCTTTTCCACCAATGCGCAAAGCGTATGCGGCGCGGATGTGTCATAGTGGAACAGCGTTGCAGGCGGATGCGTGGGCGGCGTTGTGAAGTAGCTCTCCACCCAGTCCGCTGCCATATTTTTTTTATATGTTGTCGCCGCATGGCAGGAACGCATCATCAGCATGTCCCGAATCGTCATTTGCGCAATCCACGGATGTACGTTCCGCGGCACCTTTTCCGGAAAATATTGCACAATCGGATCGTCCAGTGAAACCCGTCCCTCATCGACAAGCAAGCCGATTGCAATGGACGTAACACTCTTGCTAATCGAAAACATCCGGTGCAGATTATCCGCACGGCAGGGCGCATAATACCCCTCAAAAATCAGCTTGTCATGACGCATCAGCAGCAGGCTGTGCATCGGAATCCGCCGTTTTTGTAATCGGTTTATCATGCGGATAATACCTTCACTTGGAACGCCTGTCTCCTCCGGCGCCGCTTTTGTAAATGTCAGCATTTTTCATTCCTCCTGGTTTTTCGTTCTTAATCGAGTTACTCATGCGCCGCACACCCGCCAGCGAACCGATTTATCGGTTTGATGACATAGTTCATTTGGGCGCCCGTATGCATATAAAACGGTGTAAAGCCTTGTACATTCTTTGACCTTACACCGTTTTCTTCGGTTTTCCTATAACCTTTTATTCTTTTATCCGGTCTATTTCCGTAAGATTAATACCCGAAGATGTCAAAATAACTTTTAAATCAATATATCTTTTTTTCAGAGACTGATACACTGCCGAATCCTTTTCCGCCAACTCCATCCAGTCCTGAATCCTCGAAAACTCTTCAACAGAAACCTTCATCATTTCTTTCTCCGTCATGCAACCACCACCTTTATATTCCATAACGCTCCATGCTCCTATTTTCATTATAGCGGATTTCATAAAAGGTGTAAAGCACTTTTATGCCTTTGTCACCGCCGCACACACTTCCCCGCTTAAAAAATCTTCGATAAACCGCTTCAACCCCTTCGGCGGCTGATACGTCTTGCAGAACGAAAACTGCTGCGAAAGCCCGTCAATCTCCTCCATCGCCTCCTTCACCTCCAGCATTGTCTGCGTGGAAATCGTGGCAGCCGTAAAATCCAACCGGTCGGGAGCAATCCTGTGATTTTGGATGGCATAATTCACGCGCTGCGCGCACCTGCATGTCCCGCTGCCATACTCCCCACAATACTCCGAAAGGAAATCCGCCACCTTACGGCGAACGCGGGAAAGCCTCTGTCTGTATGTCTCCGGCGTAATTTCCAAAATTTCACCGGCAATGCGGCTGTCCACCTGAAACATCGTACCCATAATAAAAATACACCGCTCCTCCGCATCCAAACATTGCAGCATTACATTCGTACACGAGAGCTTCAGCTCCTCCGCCAGCACAGACTTCTCAACATTCTGCGTTAAATCCGGCACATCGTCAATCTTTGCATTTTTAATATCTTCCCCGTAAAACGCAAAACTAAGAGGCATCTTTGCAAACATATGTTTTTTGTAATCTTTCAAATGATTTACGGCGATGCGAAACACCCAGGTTGAAAACGCACTTTCCCCTTTAAAAGTTGACAGATGTGTCACAATTTTGAGCATAATATCCTGCGACGCATCTTCCGCGTCCGGAAATGTTCCCAACATCCGCAGCGACAGGTTAAACACCAAATCCTGCACACATTCCAACACCGTTCCCAACGCTTCCTTGTCGCCGGCTACCGCCCGCTCAATCATAACCTGCAGTTCTTCATTTGTTACTTTATCCACATTTCCCTCTTTTCCGGAGCACGTTCTTTTCTGTTTTTACGGTAAACGCAAAATTTCCTTCCGCGCGAATGCCCTGCCGCGCCCCGCACAAAGCTTCTCCCGTATATCAGATTAGACGCTCCTTATATGCCCCTGTGACAAAAAAATCCAAACTTTTTAAAAACGCCGCACAAACCCGTGCGGCGTTTCTTCTATCGCTTTGTCATTTTCCTAAATCCCGCGAAAACAAAAACGAAACTCCAATTTCCGATCCACAGCAATATGATACTCTTCATGTACCGGCGCACCCCAACTGTCGTCACCGCCCACGCCCCGCTGGGCGCCCAGGATGCTGACCACGTTGTAATGGCTGTGGGTGGGGAGCTCTTCCATGTGCATGGCATTTTCCAGCTCCTCGGCTGTGTATGGC
>CAMWNY010000285.1 GCA_947175775.1 uncultured Lachnospiraceae bacterium
TACTTTGGGTTACGTTATCTGCACAATCAGGAAATTTCGCAGCGGTGTCCGGGCGGATTTTTCCACGTTTCATTAAATTCCGCCATTTGCTTTGCCTGTATCGCCACGTCGAACCCTTTGTCGATAATCTCCTGCCGCATATCCCTGCGTATCATAGCTTCTTTGGCGTTTTTCTGAACTTCCCTTGCCCACTCGATTGGCGGTTCGTCAATGCTGCGGTAAACTGCCAAATCAGTCAGCGCCGCCTCGCGCGTTACTTTGTCTGATACAAGGCAGTGCAGTCCTGCCGCCTGCGCTTCCGCCACGCTTCCGGGAAGTCCCTCAAAGATGGACGGGAATACGAAATAATCAAACGCCTGATAATAGTCCTCCACGTTTGAACGCGTTCCCAAAAAATACACCTTTTCGGCAATGCCCAAGTCCTGCACCTTCTGCCGGATTTCCTGTTCTAATTCCCCTTTTCCGATTAGGACTAATGCAACGTCATCATGAAGCCTGCAAAGCTCATAAAAAACTTCTATTAAATAGGCATGGTTTTTCATAAATCCGAACCTTCCTACGTGTCCTATGACAAACTTGTCCGAAATCCCGAGCTCGTTGCACATGTTCTCCCGAATGCTTTTGTTAAAACGAAACCGCTGCGCGTCGATTGCGTTGGGAATGGTCCATACCCGCCCCTGTTTTACGGCTTTTTTACCGTACACTGCCACGCCTGCTTCCATAGAGCAAGTAAACAGATAATCCGCACGGTTTTTAAGCGGAAGCCTAATGATTTTCGTCACCAGCCCTTTCACGCCTCTGTCCACGCCCGCACTTCTTGCGTGGGCAATCGTAAGCGGTATGCCCGCCTTTTTTGCAATGGGCAGATAGATTGACGCAGTGCTTGTCATATGCCCCTGCACAGCGGCATAATCATGATGCCGTGCAAAAAATGACGCAAGCGCACGGCGGTACGCGCGATAATTTTCCACATTAAACCGCGGGACACTGTATATGTTTCCGCCAAGCGCCCTGATTTCTGCGCTGTAGTGCCCTTCCTTTTGGGTATGGACAAGAAAGTCAAACTGCACGCGTTCTCTGTCAATGCTCCGGTACAGCTCCATCACCCTGCTCTCCGCGCCGCCGAGGTTTGTCGTGCCTAACACGTGGAGCACGCGTATTGGTTTTTCTGTTGTCATGTTTTTTGTCCCTTCTTCTGTAAGACCTCGCATAGCATAATCAGCCCTGCCTGATAAAACAGTCCCGTATTATACAGCATATAGCGCATCTGACAGTAAATTGTCGCTGATGTGAGAATGATTGTCGCCACCAGTGCGGTCATCACCAATGCCGCAAACAAAAGCGAGGAATTCTCTTTTTTGTAGGAACCTTTTGCGGCAAGCCAAATAAAAAGCGCAATGTATGCCGCATATAAGAACGGTGCCACGACATTCAGAACCGGATGCACCTTTAGCAGGGTTGTAATAAAACCGCTAATGACATTAACGACAAAAATTTTAAACAGGTCAGGCACACATGGCTTCAGGATTTCTTTCATAATCGTTCCCGCAATCGCATTATAGCTGTCCTCGCGGTCTGCCTCTGCCATGCCGACACTGTCCTGATATTCCCGGATAACCGGCATTACAATATCAAACTTAATTCTGTCATACGACATGCTGTAATGGTCCTGAAGCCCGTACCATCCATCGCCCGCATATTGAATATTGTATTCCTCTGCGTCGGCACGCGCTAAAATTTCAAGGAAAATGGCACGATTGACATCGTCCGTAATCCGTTCCGCCATCTCTTCGTTTGCAGCATAAAGCTCATTGCCGAGAATAAAGCTAGAATCACCGGTGTGCATGGTAAAAACACCCCGACAGACATAATTGTACGTACAGTCAATCAAGCGCGTGCTTCCCAGTCCCAAAGCCACGAAGAGCGCCGCATACAGCAGAGCCTTTTTCCAGCCCTTATTCTTCCACCATGCATAGAGTACGGCAAGAAAAATCAGCCCGAATGACACCAACATCTGCTTTCGTATGGAAGTGAGCACAACCGCCCAAATCAGACTGAGCAAAACGCCCTCTCTGCTTTTGTCATACAGAACTGCCAGCAGTCCGAGTATTAGAAAAAGATATAAGGAATAGGCAAGCGCCTCCGTCCGGATACTGTTAAAATAGCTGTACCTGCGGTGCGCCACATAACGGTTCAGGAACGTAAGACCGCACTGAATTGCCCACACAAGAAAAGAGACAATTCTGTTTAAGCAAAAACGGTTTTTCAGCGACAAAGTAAACACTGCCGTCGCAATTCCTGCAAGCACGCACTGCACCACTACCACCGCATCAAGATAAATGTCATGTCCAAAAAGTTCCCGCATCAACCAAAGGAAAATACAATACAGTGGTTCTCTGTCGGCCTGCATTATCAGATAGGATTCTGAATCAGGCGTGATAATCACGCCGTCCTGCCAATACCATATCAAGTAAAATATAATACTTCCTAATACAACTGCTGCCGCCGCTGCCTGCCGCTTCCTTGTGTCATTCTTCATAAAATTCCTCTTTATTGCCTTCTTTTCACAATTTGCTGCTTTACATATGCCATCCAATATTCTATCTTCGCCTTAAAAAAACCTCTGTACACCGGTTCCACCTCAAAAAGCTCCGAATACGAGACAAATCGTCCCTGATATTCCTGAAACATGCGCTCATACCGCGCAAAGTCACTGTCCTTCATCGTATTGGTATGCACGACAAATGTGGTGTAACCGCTTTTTGCGTTCAGGGAACTTTTCTGATTATGGGAAATGGGATAAAATATCATGTCATGCCTGACATACGGTCTGTTCCCAAAGCCGTCCGTAATCCGCCAGTAATTCAGGTTTTGCAGTGCCTTAAACGTATGCTTATCATAAGAATGTCCAGGCGCCATAAATATATCCGTCTCAATTCCGTGCTTCCGAAAAATATCCTGTCCTAATTTTATCGCTTCATACTGCTCGCTGTACTCCACACCCGCAAACTCGGAAAAATCGTTTAGCGGAAACAGCCCTGCCTCCTTTGTTGTGTAAACATGTGTGTAGCCGTGCTGTGCAAGCAGCCAGCCCTCCCTTTGAAGCTGCTTGATATAATCCCAAAAATCCTCCCGCGGTGCATCAATGCTGAGGTTTTTATCTTCATTTTTCGGTACAACCCCTATAAGCGGCTTAACCTGATACAGATCGCAAAGCTCCTTAAACCGCAGGAACTTTGCCCAATCCATATCAGGTGTAATATCGTCCATTCTTATACAGATTTTCATTCCGGTATTTTTCATATTTTTCTCCATGCCCCTAAACCGGATTACAGATTTGCCTTGTACCAGTCAATGGCAAGTGCAATACCGTGCTCAAAATCAAACTCGGGATTGTATCCTAAAAGCTCCCGCGCCTTGGAAATATCGGCGTTGGAATGCTTGATGTCGCCTGCGCGGTCCGGTCCGAAATTTGGCTCAACGTCTTTACCTAGCGCCTTGCAAAGGTCATAATAAATGTCAATCAGATACTCCCGTCCGCCGTAGGCAATGTTAAACGCCTGACCTGCCGCGTCGCTTGAGGCAAGGCATGCCTTAAAATTCGCCTCGATTACGTTGTCAATATACGTAAAATCACGCGACTGCTTTCCGTCGCCGTTAATCGTCGGCACCTCGCCGTCGAGGAGCTGCTTGATAAATTTCGGAATCACCGCCGCATATGCGCCGTTTGGGTCCTGTCTGCGTCCAAATACGTTAAAATAGCGCATTCCGTAGGTATCAAGACCGTAAAGCTTTTTATAAAGTTTTCCGTACTCCTCATTTGTGCGTTTTGTCAACGCATAGGGAGAAAGAAGGTTCCCCTCCTGCCCTTCCTTTTTGGGAAGTACGGGATGGTCGCCGTAAACGGACGAGCTTGATGCATAGACAAACTTTTTCACGCCGTTTTGTCTTGCCGCCTCCATCATGTTGAGCGTTCCCATAATGTTGTTCTGCTCATAAAACAGGGGCATTTCAATGCTGCGCGGCACGGAACCCCACGCTGCCTGATGCAGCACATAATCCACACCCTCACACGCTTTCATACAGGTGTCCAGGTCTTTGATATCGCCTTTGATAAACGTGTAATTAGGACGGTCCATAAACATCTTCACGTTTTCCTCCCTGCCTGTCGAGAGGTCGTCAAGACATTTTACCTGACAGCACATGTCCGTGAC
>CAMWNY010000286.1 GCA_947175775.1 uncultured Lachnospiraceae bacterium
GGGGGCGGGTCTGTGCATAAAAAAGCGGAAACATGTAATCATCACACATGTCTCCGCCTTTTTCATTTTATTCTGCGCTTGTCTCTGTTTCAGAAACCGTTTCTGCTTCCGTTCCGACCTCTGTTTCCATTTCAGTCTCATCTGCCTCACTTGGCATCTTGTCAGGGTCTTTGTAGCGGTCTACAAGATAGTCCAAAACAGCATCGCGAATTGCATTCTGTGCAAAATATCCCTCACCATAATCTTCAATCATGCTGTCCGCATAGGTTTCGTCACCGTTTGTCTCGTTCATTTCAGCCTTTGCGGCTTCTATATCAATTGTTAAGCCAGCTTTTTCAAAAATCGCCTGATAAACCATTGCCTGCTTCACCGTATCCTGTGCACGTCCGACAAGTGCTTTTTCATAGGCAAGCTCACTGTCCTCACCTGCCATTTCCCATACGTTTGTGGAAGCCTGCATACCGGATGATGCAAATACCTGACTGTAATAATTCATTGTTGCCTCATCGTTTGCCTTTGTTGTCGCTTTCATTATCTTCACGTAATCCTTAGGGTAAGTATTTACAGTCGAATTCTCGATAATATAATTTGAGAGAAACTCTCTAAGGTTGGTCTCATAATACTTTTTGGCGATGGATGCGCGGTATTCGTCAGCAGTTGTAATTTCCTCGGTTGCAAGACCGTGTTTCTCAAGAAATGCATCGTCAAATGCGGGCGCTTTGTAGATACCATTTACGGTAACTTCAAATATGGCGTCTTTTGCGGCAACTGCTTCATCCTGATAATCCTCAGGAAATGTCACATCAACTGTTACATTATCTCCGGGATGTGAGCCGATAAGCTGCTGTTCAAAATCATCAATGAATGACCCGGAACCGATTGTAAGGTCATAACCTGCATTGTTGCTGTTTCCGCCCTCGAATTCCACGCCGTCAATCGTTCCTACATAGTCAATATTTACTTTGTCGCCATCCGCAATAGCGAGGCTTACATCATAATCAATTTCCTGATATTCCTCTAAAAGTTTATCAATATCTTTCTGAACCTGTTCATCCGTGCTGACATCCTCGTCAGTAACGGTAATATTCTCATAATCTACCAGTGTAACTGCGTCAGAAACATTCACACCCTCAATTTTTCCGTCCGCCGTAAGTCCTGCGCTCATCTCGGTGCTCGGTGTGGTGCGGATAGCCATAAGATAAATGTTTTTTCCTGCGAAAACGATAATAACACCTGCTATAAAACCAAGAATGGCGAAGCTGACAGCGCGTGAAATCATGCGGTTTCTTTTGTCCTTTGCAACTTCTTTCCTACGCTCTTCGCGTTTTGCCTTACTTTTGCTAATGTCTGTAATTTCACCAGACTTCGTTTTTTTGTCCTTTGCCATGTATCAATCATGCTCCTTTATTTCATTAAATTTCTTCCGTCCGAATAGACACTTGCAATTATTGTACTACAAAACAGAAAAAAAATAAATACCCAATTTTCAAAAATGCCTATGTAATACAAGTTGTCAAATGCTTGACAACAAAAGCGTTCACGGACTATACTATATAATAGCAGCACAATGCGAATAGTGTGAAATATAAAATTTCACCATCCTGATTTGTACGCCTGCTGAAGCAGGCAGATGGGAGTTAGTGTCAAAAAAGGGAAAAAGCCGCAAAAGGCAGAATGAGAGGAACTATGAACGTAGAAGATATTCCGGTACCAGCAATGGCGACAATTAAGGTTAGTAAGGAAAATAAGTCGGCGGTGTTTGAGACGACGGTTATTCATACCACAGATAATAAATACATCTACTGCATGCCTGTCAGGGTAGATGAGAAACTGGTAAATTTTGAAGCGAAGGGAATGCTCAAGGAGCTTAAAATTGAGTTTGCACCCTTTGAATTTTATGCATGGAAAAATATTTCCATTATAAGATTTGTGGAAGATGGGAAAAGCTATTTAAGAATAAAGACAACAACGCCGGGTGTAAAAGCAATGGCATGGCCAGATAAGCCGGTTACCACGCAGAAGAAAAAGAAGGAGCCTGTTCTGAGCAGAGTAACTACGGATGATACAGAAAACGGACAGACAGAGTAAATTTATGGGAAATAAGGGTGAGAAATTTGTATAAGGGGAAAATAAAAACAGCAGCAGCGCTGGTACTGCTTGGTATGGCACTTACAGGATGTCAGGAAGATGTATCAATTGATAATGTAGGTGATAAAATAAGCGAGTCGGTGAGTGATGCGATTGCAAATACGAAGAAGCAGGTACGCGAAGACATTAAGAATGCGCTTGCAGATGAAGTACAGGCGTTTATTGAGAATGATGATTTGGCAGAAACGTTGGGGATTAGTGTGCAAGAGCAGGAAAGTATTAACAATTCTATTCGGGATTATATAGATCATTATGAATTAGACGAAGAACAATTAAAAACAGTAAAAGAATCTGTTGAGGCGTTTTTGGATAGTGCAAAAGGGCTTTCCGCAGAGGAAATTAAACAAAATATTGGAGAAATTTTTGAAGAAAACGAAAAATAAAAAACGCTGAACAGCGTTTTTTATTTTAAAATTTTAAAGCATGCGAATAATTTCAGCACCCTGTTTTGTACGAAGGTCATAATTTACATTGCTTGCAAATACAGTCGGACGTGAAAGCGCATCTTCATGGATTTCTATAATGCGTCCTTCGATGTTTCCGGTAACACATACGCGCCTGTCTAAATACATATTTGCAATGCGCGTAAGAATCGGTTTAATATTTTTTCCGTATTTCGCTTCAAACCCTTGTTCTTCAAACGCACGTATTGCTTGAAATGGTGTTAGCGCCACACGGTGTGACCTTGGGTGCGTCATTGCCTCATATGTATCCGCAATCGCGGCAATCAGTGCAAACGGATCAATGCGGTCTTCTTTGAGACGTGCAGGATAACCGCTTCCATCACATCGTTCATGATGCATAATCATAACGCTGACTGTATGAGGCGGAAAGCTCCTTCCTTTCAGCATATCATACCCTAAATGAATATGGTGCTGCATTTGGAGAAATTCCTCCGGCGTGAGCTTATCCGGCTTCCATAAAAGCTCATCGGAAATTTTAGTTTTGCCAACGTCAAACAAAAAGCCTGCAATTGTAAGATTATCCAAATCTTCTTCGTCAAGTCCAACCCATGTGCCGAAAATATAACAAAGCAGCCCGCAGTTGAAACAGTGATTGTATGTAATTTCATTTTCGTCGGGCATCATATTATAAAGATAATCGATAAGCTGCTCACTGCTCATGACCGTCTCCATCATATCGTCACGCAGAGATAGAAGTTTTGAAGTATTTAAATCTATACCTGTGTCAAGTGTGCGAATTAGCTTATTGAAAGTTGTAAGAGATAATGTATACATTGCATTGAATTTTTGAAAATGCGGGTGTTGATGAAGATGTTCATAATGCGTCATGTTAACCTCATTTGGTTCAGCAAGCGTTATCTCATCAAAATTGTGTTCGGATAAAAGCTGTATATGCTCCTGAGTAAGATGTGTATTTGCTTTTAAAATCAGCTCTTTTGAGGGGGTGTAGATATCCTCGTAAGTTATCATTCCTGGTTTTAAGGACTGAGTAGATAAATTATACATAGTTACCTCCATAAATGGTTTTTCAGCGGAACTGTTAAAATATATTCCAATGCATAGATTATTAAAAAGCAAAGATGATATCTGTCGACATTATAATATAATTACTTCAATTACTTCGTAATTATGGTAAGTTTATGCCCATACGGTCGAGTATAATGTCTGTCGACATTATATCATAAATCTGCGATTTATGATCAACATTCGCCGTTCGCAAAATGTACAGGTCCACTTTGCTCTCTTGCGCTCATTGTATCATAAAACATCAAATTTTGTATATAAAAATTAAAAAAAACGAGAAAAATTAAAATTATGCTTTTCAAAATAAAAAAATGTGGTAAAATGGAAACAAGAATGGTTTACATAAAAAGTTTAAAAAAATTATTTTTCGGCAAAATAACCATTGCAATATAAAAATACATATGATAGTATTTACATAAAGTGTCTGAGGCATGAAGGGTAAATGCCTTATGACAAAAGTATTTTGGGGAAAGGCAGAAATGTCTGCAGGTTACAGGGATGGTTTAGTTTCGCATGTATCGCCACAAGGGAGAAGGTGACTTTATAGCGGAGCTGATCATATAA
>CAMWNY010000287.1 GCA_947175775.1 uncultured Lachnospiraceae bacterium
TTCGGCAGCGTCAGATGTTTATAAGAGAGAGGAATGGACTCCTCAACCAGTACCTGCCCTACAAGACTTGCCTGCAGTCCGCGCGCACAGACCGTTTTTAATTCTTCTTTATTATAAACAAGTCCGCCTCCTGCGCCGCCCATTGTATAAGCAGGACGTAGAACAACAGGATAGCCGAGCTTGTCCGCAATCGCAAGCGCTTCGTCAACACTGTAGGAAACCTCGCTTCTTGCCATCTCAATCCCGATTGCGTCCATTGATTTCTTGAATTCAATCCGGTCCTCGCCGCGTTCAATCGCATCTACCTGCACGCCGATTACCCTGACATTGTATTTCTCAAGAACACCTTCCTTTGCAAGCTCTGCACACAAGTTTAGACCGGACTGTCCGCCGAGATTTGGCAGCAGCGCGTCGGGACGCTCCTTTGCAATAATCTGCTCCAAACGTTTTACGTTTAACGGTTCTATGTAAGTCACATCAGCGATTTCGGGGTCCGTCATAATGGTTGCGGGATTGGAGTTGACAAGCACAATTTCATATCCGAGTTTGCGAAGCGCCTTGCACGCCTGCGTACCCGAATAGTCAAACTCACACGCCTGACCGATGATAATCGGACCGGAACCGATGATAAGCACTTTGTTAATATCTTCTCTTTTTGGCATAAATAACCTCCGTTTTATGTGATTTGCAAATTTTAAAAACATACCTTTCTCCATTATAAAGGATTTTTGGAAAAAAACTATACATAATTCATATTTTTTTCAAATAACCTTGATGTTGCAATAAAAACACATATCAATATTTGTGGACTTTTGTCAGGGAATGGGATAAAATAAATTTGTGTTTATACAGATTCAGAAAGGAATGATTGCAGAGATGGAACAACAGACATTGGACATGGTGCGCGAGCGTTTTTCGCATGACCGTTTTGCCACGGTAAATGGCGCTGTCATCGAGGAAATAGCGGAAGGATATGCGAAGTGTTCCATGCGGATTAGCGACAATCATAAAAATGCGCTTGGCGCGGTTATGGGCGGGGCAATCTTCACGCTTGCGGACTTTGCGTTTGCGGTTGCGACAAACTGGCAGGAGCAACCGGTGGTATCAATGGATGCTTCGATTACGTTTCTCGGAAAGGCAAAAGGAAATATACTGATTGCCGAGGCAAAAAAAATCAGGGCAGGCAGACGTACGTGCTGCTATGTGGTGGAAATTACGGACGAACTTGGAAGTCAGATTGCATATATGACCTCCAACGGATTTGCAGTGTGATAGGAAGCATGTATGGAACAGAATGGAAAAAGGGAAAAAAAGCATATTAAACCTGCGGATTTCATATATTTGGGTGCCATTGCACTGATGATTGTGCTCGCATTTAGGTATGAGCATGGGAAGACAGCAGACTTTGAAGTGGCATTGGGGGATGAAGTAATCTTTGGCTCTTATCTCGATGAGCCGGTTACATGGCGCGTGTTAAAGCTGTATGAGGATCGTTTTGGAAGAGCGTCCAAGGCAGTCCTTGTTTCCAGTGAAATCCTTGCCATGAAGGCGTTTGACGCAGCGCCCAGCGGCAAATATGCCTATGATGATGACGGCGTTCTTTGGCGCATTACCGACGAAAAGACATTAGAGAATCTTGCAATGCAGGAATATACGCACGGAACAAACGACTGGAGTCGTTCCGACATCAGGACATGGTTAAACTCCGATCGGGAAAATGTGGTGTATGAAGGGAAAGGACCTGTCAAAAAAGCGATGTTCGGTGAAAAAAACGCATATTTTTCAGAACGTGGTTTTCTATGCGGATTTACCAAGGAGGAGCAGGACGCGATTGTCCCGACACATCATCTGACAAAAGGCGGCGCACTTACAGAGGAAACTGTGGAGACAGACGACTTGGTCTATCTTTTAAGCAGGGATGAGCTGGAATGGTTTTATGATGCGAATATCAGCGTTTACGCACAGCCTACGCAGCAGGCAGTGGAGCGCGACGAGACCGGTTCGTACCGGATGCTTTCCCTTGAATTTGGACTTGAACCATTTGTATGGCGTCTCAGGGAGCCGGTGGAAGATTCCGCCTGCAAATCTTATGCGGTTAATAACGGTTATTCCGATAAACTGCTAATCGAATGTATTGCCGCCGTGGAAAGTTACGGGATTCGCCCTGCCGTTACGGTCGATATGAAAAAACTTTCTGACATCAGAAAAGAACAGCTGAAAACACAACAGGAATAGTACAAAAACAGAAATAAAAAATGGGGCCTACAGGGCTCGAACCTGTGACCCTCTGCTTGTAAGGCAGATGCTCTCCCAGCTGAGCTAAGACCCCATTTGCTTTAATGAAATGACAGAACTACCTGTCACTTTTTTTATTATACCGATATTTACCAAAATGTCAAGAGCGTTTAAAAAAAATTCAACAATACTTTCATAATTTTTAATAATCGCCTAAGAAACACCCTGCAAGGAACAATAGCGGTATATAAATTGCCTAAATTATTAAAATAATTGCGAAAAAATAAAAAAATCCAGTAATTTATCGCGCGAAATTTTGAGACGATCTGTAAGCAAAAGAAAGTTTCTGACTTTTCTGACACAATCAGACACCTTATTTTGTAATATGTTGGAAACATTCGGCGAACGCTGGGTAATTGTGTCTTTACCGTGAGAAATGTGCGAAATTTAGACCTTGCAAGATAAATTGACATTCTTATATAATTAGTCGTACCAAATGTTGGTAGATTTTGAAAAATAAAAGCATTTCCGGTCTGTATTGTCGGGATTTCATGTCACAATGGCAAAGTTTGTCGCGACAAAATCGTTTGGCATCATTTCAGACGGAACGTATAAAAAATGGAGGAAAGATTTATGGAACAATTAAATGTGGTATCACAACAGGATAACGAAAGAATTTTCAACATTTTAAGCGACTTGCTTTCAAAGGATAAAGCATTTCAGATTATGATAACGGTTCCTGCGGGGGATAAGAGCACGGGTGACGATGCAAAGAAACTGTTCGGTGCGGACAATAAGGGAATGTTTGATACCGGCAGCAAAGCACATGATTTGGAAAAGGATGTCACGGATATGATTCATGAAATCGGTGTGCCTGCACATATCAAAGGATACCAGTATCTTCGGGAAGCAATCATTATGTCGGTGGAGGATACGGAAATGCTCAATTCTATTACAAAAATTTTGTATCCGTCAATCGCTAAGAAATTTCAGACAACGCCCAGTCGTGTCGAGCGTGCCATAAGACATGCTATCGAGGTTGCATGGAGCAGAGGAAAGATGGAAACGCTCGATGCACTGTTTGGATATACCATCAATATTGGAAAGGGAAAACCCACCAATTCGGAGTTTATTGCACTGATTGCTGACAAGATCAGGCTTCATTACCGCGCATAAAATGCAAGAAAACGCACATGAATTTCTTTACATTTTAACGGAGTATGTGTATAATTATGGTAAGCTGAAAAGATTGAAAATGAATTTTCAATCACGAGATTTGCGTTGCCGCAAACTCGGTTATGCGCAAGGGACAGTGCATAAATGAATACGCATTCCGTATGCGATTAGGGTGTCAGATCTTTTGCATCACAGTCAGCATAGATAAATTGTGAGAAAGGGATTGGATAAGATGAAGAATATTTTATTTGTGGCTTCAGAGGGTGTACCGTTTATTAAAACAGGAGGGCTTGCTGATGTTGTAGGTTCTCTCCCGAAGTATTATGATAAGAGGTATTTTGATGCGCGGGTTATTCTTCCGAAGTACATGTGCATGTCGGACCATATGAAATCCTTGATGCAATACAGAACACATTTCTATATGGATTTCATGGGACAGAATGAGTATGTAGGTGTGCTGGAGGCACAATATGACGGAATCACATATTATTTTATTGACAATGAGAAAATGTTCAGCGGATTTAAGCCATATAGTGACAATCATGTCGGCGAAATTACAAAGTTTGTATTTTTCTCAAAGGCGGCATTGTCCATACTGCCTGTAATCGGTTTTCGGCCGGAGATTATTCATTGCCATGACTGGCAGACCGGTATTATTCCAGTGTATCTCAAGGAGCGGTTTGCACAGGGTGAATTTTACAGGGGCATTAAATCCATTATGACAATTCACAACCTGAAATTTCAGGGGATTTACGACATTAAGACGGTACAGGAG
>CAMWNY010000288.1 GCA_947175775.1 uncultured Lachnospiraceae bacterium
GATATTGAGGATGCACCCGATTTTGCATCGGTGGACGTGTCGTTTATCTCACTTGACAAAATATTGGGGCCGGCATATCAGCTCTTGGCGCCTGACGGTGAAATGGTATGCCTGATAAAGCCCCAGTTTGAGGCTGGCAGGGATAAAGTCGGAAAAAAAGGCGTCGTGCGGGAACCAAAGGTACATATTGAAGTGATTGAAACAGTATTGGCGTTTACACTTGCAAAGGGCTTTGGGCTGCTGCATTTGGATTTTTCACCCATCAGGGGACCGGAGGGGAACATTGAATATCTAATGCATATTGAAAAAATGCAGGATGTGCCAAAGGCGTTTGACGCCGCGGCATTTGTAAATGAAAAGTATGCGGATTGCATTAAAAATACTGTTGAAAATGCACACGGGGTTTTGGACGTGCCGTAAAAACGGATACGCGGGAAGACTTGTGATAAGATAATATGGGAGCAGGAATGAAAACATTTTATATTTATACCAATACATTAAAGGATACGACGGGAGAGCACACGAAACACATACGGGATTATCTGACCTTAAAGGGCTGCGTTGTGAAAGATCAGCTTGACCGGACGGTGGAGGGCATGCTGGTGCTTGGCGGCGATGGTACGATGCTGCGTGCCGCAAAAGAATATGTAGGAAGCCATGTTCCGATGATCGGCGTCAACCTTGGAACGCTGGGCTATCTCGCGGAGGTGGAGTGGGAGGAGCTTGAAAATGCGCTGGATGCGCTGATTAGCGGACAGTATGAAATTGAGTCGCGCATGATGTTAAGCGGCATTCCGGTAGTATCGGGCGAGAGCATGATGCCGCAGACGGCGTTAAATGATATTGTTATCAGCAGAAAGGGTGCGCTGCATGTTATCAATTTTAATATTTATGTAAATGGGCGTCTTTTGAGTACATATAGTGCGGACGGTATGATTATATCAACGCCGACGGGTTCCACCGCATACAATCTTTCAGCGGGCGGTCCGATTGTGGAGCCGCGGGCGCGTCTGATTATGATGACGCCGGTATGCTCGCACACGCTTGTCAACAACCGTACAATCATTCTCTCAGAGGAGGATGTCATTGATATTGAAATCGGACGCTATAAACCGGGGGAAAAGCAGGAGGTAGACGCAAGCTTTGACGGTCGGTGTCCCGTAAATCTCAATGAAGGCGATAAAATCCGGATTATCCGTTCGGATAAGTTCACGAAAATTATCAAGTTAAGCGATGTCAGCTTCCTTGACATTATGCACAACAAGATGCGTATATTCTAGTCCAAAGGGGATTTCTTGATGAAAAGGGAACGGCATGAGGTGGTGGTAGACCTCATTAACAAATATGATATTGAGACGCAGGAAGAGCTTGCGGCGTATCTGCGGCAGGAGGGCTTTGATGTCACGCAGGCGACGGTATCCAGGGACATCAGAGAATTGAAGCTGTCTAAAATTTCCGCGGGGGGCGGACGGCAGAAGTACATTATTCTGTCAGGCGACGATACGGATTTAGGAGACAAGTATATCCGGGTACTGCGCGACGGTTTTGTGTCCATGAATATGGCGCAGAATATTCTCGTGATTAAAACGGTTCAGGGGATGGCAATGGCAGTTGCGGCAGCAGTGGATGCGATGAAGCTGCCGGAGATTGTAGGCTGCATTGCAGGTGATGATACGATTATGGCGGCGATTAAGACGGTCGAGGACACGCGGGCTGTTATGGAAAAATTAGAGGATATTATAAAAGGTTAAGTAAACGGTTAAGATTGAAAAACGGAGATTCAGTAATTTATGCTAATAAGCTTACATGTGAAAAATCTGGCTCTGATTACGGAGACGGAGGTTCATTTCAGAGAAGGATTAAATATTTTAAGTGGAGAGACAGGAGCCGGTAAATCGATTATTATCGGCTCTGTTAATCTTGCGCTTGGCGCAAAGGCGGATAAGGACATTATCCGAAACGGTGCGGAATACGCGCTTATGGAACTGGTGTTTCAAGTGGAAGATGCGCAGACGCTTGCAGCGTTAAAAGCGCTTGAAGTTTTGGTCGAGGAGGACGGGCTGGTCATTATTCAAAGGCGGATACAGCCGAACCGCAGCACTTTTAAAATCTGCGGGGAAACCGCAGTGGCAAAGCAGGTTAAGGCGGTGAGCGAGCTGCTGATTGACATTCACGGACAACACGAAAATCAATCGCTTTTGTATACAAAGAATCATATGGAAATTTTGGATTCCTTTGCAGGCAGTGCGCTTTTGCAGGTCAAAGAGGCGCTTCGGGAGGAGTACGGCGCATATCTTCAGATCAAACAGGAGTTAGGCGGACTGAACACCGATGAGGGTGAGCGTGCGAAGGAACTAGGGCTTGCGGAGTTTGAGTACAATGAGATTGAAGAAGCTGCGCTGACGCAGGGCGAGGACGAAGAGCTGGAAAATCTCTTTAAAAAGATGTCAAACAGCAGGCAGATTGTGGAGGCAGCAGGCAGGGCGCACCAGTTTACGGGTAACGGCGAACAGTCGGCGGCGGACTTGGTAGGACATGCCGTGCGGGATTTGCGAAGTATTGAGGGATACGACGAGAAAGCAAAGGAGCTTGCGGATGAGCTTGAAAATATTGACGCGCTGTTAAACGATTTTAATCGCGGAATCGCGGAATATATGGCGGATATGGAATTTGACGCGCAGGCGTTTGCGGATACGCAGGAGCGGCTGAACACACTCAACCATTTGAAATTAAAGTATGGTGGAAGTATCGAAAGTATATTCGAATATCAGACGGAACTTGCCGAAAAAATTGAGAAGCTCAAAAATGCGGATGCCTATAAAGCGCAGCTGGAAGAACAGCTTGCAAAAAAGCAGGCAGAACTTGAGCGTCTTTGTGCAGAGGCGTCGGATATGCGTACGAAAGAGGCGAAACGCCTTGCTGAGGAAATGACGGATGCACTGACGGATTTGAATTTTCTTGACGTACAGTACGAGATTCAGGTACGGGGTCATCAGGAGCTGTCGGCGTCGGGCTATGATGATGTAGAGTTTATGATTTCGACCAACCCCGGCGAGCCGTTAAAAAGCCTTGGCAGCGTGGCGAGCGGCGGCGAGCTTTCGCGTATTATGCTTGCGTTAAAGACGGTGCTTGCCTCAAGGGATAAAATTCCGACCATGATTTTTGATGAAATTGATGCCGGAATCAGCGGTAAGACGGCATGGAAGGTATCGGAAAAGCTTGGGCGCATTTCAAGAAATCATCAGGTTATTTGTATCACGCATCTTCCGCAGATTGCGGCGATGGCGGACACGCATTTTATGATTGCAAAGCAGGTCATCGATAACACCACAGTGACGGACATTCATGAGATGAGCGAGTCACAGGCAGTTGACGAGCTTGCAAGAATGCTCGGCAGCGATGAACTGACCGACACCGTGCGCGAAAATGCGCGGGAACTGATGCGAAACGCGCGGGAGAAAAAGCAGGAGAAATAATATGTCTAAATTCAGGTGGCGATATTTGATGACCGTTTGGAAGTGACTTCACCGGGAATGTTATTGAATAATGTTTTTGTTCAGAAGATGAAGGAAGGATACTCTAAACCAAGAAATCCGGCGATTGCAAGAGCATTTGCTTATATTATTTACGGAAAATGAAAACACAAAAGATAATCAGGAGACTAAGAAGCAGCCACAATGGGCATTGGGAAGTGATGATCGAAGAGACTGAATGGGGCTAACCTTGTGCCGCATGAGATAAGTATGCCAAGCACGCATAAAAAAGACGTATGGTTCATAATTTACTGTTCCATACGCCTTTACGCTGCTACTTTGTTTTTAAATTGTTTTGTCGATTACACTAACTGCATAATCTCAGCTTCAAGCTTCTTTAATTCATCAAATGTCAATGCTGGAATGCAATCCGCAATTTCGTCAAGTGACATTTTGCCTTTCCTAATCAGCTTTTCTGCCGTTTTTCTTGCTTCACTATTTTTAATATCTTCTGCATATGCTTCTAAAACCTGCTCATCATCAAACAATGTCATCATAATATCCACAACCTCCTGTTCTTTACTTTCGAGATATTCTTTTAACACGTTTCGGTTTTTACAGATACGGATTGTTTCCGTTACTGCTTTCTTTGTTTGCCCGTATTTCTTTCTCTGCTCATTATACACTTTACAGAAAATAATATACTGCC